>JANOTE010000524.1:0-1502 GCA_031416195.1 Rhodoferax sp. | reverse complement strand
TGCCGCCGCGTCAGCACGGGCCACAACCTCGCGCGGGTTCAGCATTTTGGTGTTGAGCGCGAACGACAGCAGCGAGTGAAACAGCCGCCATGCCTTGCTGCTCATGGCATCCTGAAAATCGCCAAAATGCGGCAGCGCGTGGGTGATGAAACCATCCAGATGCTGCAATGCCTCGGCGCGGTTCAGCGGCCAGGCAATGGCAGCGGCGTTGGGTTCGCCAAAGCTTTTGACACCTGCGCTTGCAATGACTTTCCACAGCGCCGAATGGTCGTGCGGCTTGCGCCAATCGGCAGGCTCCAACGGCAGACCGGGCCAGGCCTTGCGGTTGTCTGCATCAAAGTTCCACTGGCCACCCATCGGCTTTTTGGCATCCTCCATCAGCACCTGATGACGCACGCGCATATGGCGGTAGAAGGTTTCCATCAGCCATTTTTTGCGGCCTGCAAACAACTCAGCCGCTTCATGCCGTTCGGTAAAGAAGTGCTCGGTGCTGACCTGGGTGCAAGTGATGGATTGGGCTTTTGCCGAGCTTGCAGAAAATGCGACCAGTTGCTGATCCAGCCGCCATTCATCAGGGTCTTGGTATTCAAAAACCTGCGCCTGATACTGGTCAATCAGAGCCTTCAAATTGCCTTCAAACGATTGCAGGTTGGCAGCGTCGTCAATGCGCAGGTAATGCACGCGATGCCCGGCATCAACCAGATGGTGCGCCAAGTCGCGCATCGCCGCAAAGATGGAGATGATCTTCTGGGCGTGATGTAGCACGTAGTCGGTCTCCGTGCGCACTTCCATCATCACGAAGACGACATCGGCCTGCGTCGATTTAAACCAACTGTGCTGGAGATTGAGCTGATCGCCCAGAATCAACCGCAGCCGGGTTACTGGCGTTAAAGACTCACTCGGATTTTTTTGTTTTGGCATTGCGGCAGCGGTCAGAACAATACTTCACTTCGTCCCACACCTTCTCCCACTTCTTTCGCCAGGTAAATGGCCTTGCGCAAGCGGCGCAGACCTTGGTGGGTAGCTGGGATTTCTTCTGCATGCGCATCGGTGCTCTATCCTGCGCATGCGGCGAGGTCAGGCCTTCTTGGCGTAAGCGCTGCACCAGCCCTTGCCTGCCACTTGCTTGCCGACGAACAGCGGGCAGCCAGCGGCTGCATCCGTCACTTTGCCTTGGTACAAAGCGCAGTTGTTGCAAAGCTGGGTGGGCGCGTGCTTAGGGAATTTTTTGGCATCGACCGTGGCGCTGTCAGCCTTGTAGCCCAGCGCTGCGGCTTGCGCGTCGGTCTCGGCCAGCATCGCGGCTTGCGCAAAGGTTTGGCCTGCAAAAAGGGCGGTGCCACCCAGGCTGATATTGATCACGAATTCACGGCGATTGGTCATGGTTGATTACTTGTAGTTTGATGAAAATTAATCATAATTTGGCGGCATGCCAAAAAACAATGGCGTGATTCTCTGCTATTCGCCCACGCTTGTTTGCAGGCATCGGAATACCCCGCAGA
>JANOTE010000523.1:0-3747 GCA_031416195.1 Rhodoferax sp. | reverse complement strand
GCAATGCGGCTACGAAGATGAAGGCAGCTTCAGGCGAGCCTTCAGCCGATTCACAGGCATGACGCCAGCAGGCTACAGGCAATGGGCCAGTCAAAGGAGCGGAGCGGTTGCAGCCGCTATGTAGCGCACGTTCATGCTGTGCATGGCTTGTCCACTGACATGGTGAGGCTTGCAATTGCTAAACATGTGAAAGTTATTGATCCGGCCTTGTGAACTATGGACCTTTCGCCCTGAGCCTGTCGAAGGGTTTCGACCAAGCTCAACCCGAACGGAAATTCAGACATCATCGGGCCGGATCAATAGTAGACGGCAAACGGCGCATGCAAGAAGCCCCTGAAGCGTGCGCGACCGCCACGGGTGGGTGGCTCGGTCAACCGATAGTTGGGAAAGCGCTGCAAAAATCGGTCAATGGCGATGCGGCCTTCCAAGCGCGCCAAGCTCATGCCCGCGCACTGGTGAATGCCCAAACCAAAAGCCAGATGGCGGTTGTTTGGACGCTCCAGCTGCAGCTGGTTGGGCTGTTCAAACTGCGCCGGGTCGCGGTTGGCTGCCCCTATGCACAGCGTTAACAAGCTGCCAGCGGCAATAACCACGCCGCCGATCTGCGTATCTTTCAAAGCGCGTCGGTTACTGAGCTGGTTGGACGGCTCAAAACGCAAAAATTCGTCAACCACAGGGTTTAAATAAGCCTCTAGCCCAATAGAATCGTGTGCAAGTTGCTCCTGTTTTAATAGTAACTGAGCCAAGGCCTGCGGATGCTCCGTCAACGCCACCAGCGCATTTCCAATCAGGTTGGTGGTGGTTTCATGGCCTGCGTTCAGGATGAAGACGCAGTTTTGCAGCAGCTCTGTTTCACTGAGCTTTTCGTTCGTCGCTTCATCGCCAATCAGCCGGGTCAGCACGTCATGCTCTGGGTTGCCAGGGTGCTTGCGCCTGTCAGCTACCAGTGTTTTCAGGTAGTCGGTAAATTCGGTGACGCTGAGATTGCCCAGCGCTTCTTGTTCAGGTGTCAATTTGGGCTCAAGTGCACCGAGTATTGCCAGTGACCAGCCGCGCAGCCGGGCTCTGTCACTATGCGGCACACCCAGCAAATTACCGATGACCTCAACAGGAATGGCAGATGCGAAATCTTCAATCAGATCGCCGCCCTCTTTGACTTCTATCGCATCGAGCAGGCTGTCAACCAGCGTGACGAGGCCTGTCTCCATGCCAGAGATCGCCCGCCGCGTAAGCGCGCCAATGATGCGGCTGCGCACCCGCGTGTGTAGCGGCGGGTCGTTAAACACCAGGCTGGTGGTGTGGTGCGCAAACAGGGGCGACTGAGCACCGTACTTGGGCTCAAACTCGATTTTTTTGTCAGAGCTGAAAGTCGCTGCGTTGCGGTAGACGGCCACCAGGTCAGCATGGCGGGTTAAAAAATAAGAACCATCGGGCATGAGGCGTATTGGGCTGGTCTCGCGCAACACGTCATATACCGGGTACGGGTTGACGTAAAAGTCGGGGGACAAATTGCGTAAGTCAAAGTTTTTAGCAATCGTCGACGCTCGCGCACGAAGCATAACGAGCGAGTCGAGCGGCAATTTTGGGTCGGGCATGGCACTATTTTGCTCGCGAGTGTTACGCCGTTATAAGCTCCACAAAGCGCTGATCCGCATTGACATTTTTTGTAATACGCCGCAATGGATTAGCAGCTGTTTATGCGTCACTATCGACTGAGAAGCAAGAATGGCATTTGGACATTTTCCGCCGTCGCTACAGCAACGTAAAACAAGACTGCAGGACGAATCAGCTGCACGTACTAATTCCATTTGTTGGTTAGCAGTGTTGTTTTATTGCAAAATTGCTATGATTATTGCTATCTTCCTACAAAAAGAGGGGTGAGGCTAATTCACAATCAGACTTGAACCAATATTTTGGTTTGGCTTGCATTGCTGGTGTGATCACTGCCAGCAGTGAATTACAGGCTGGTTCCTAACAACCTGTCTTAACCTTAAGGACATTACATCATGACAATATCAAAATTTCCATCAGCTAGGCGCGGGCTAGGCCTTGCCGCTTTTGCTGTATTTGGAACTGTTGCCAGTTCTTGGGTCATTGCCCAAGACTCAACCACCGGTCCGTACATTGGTGCGAATGTGGGTACCACCCGGGCTCAGTTCAATAACGATTCCCTCAACAGCACTTTGGCTGGTCAGGGTTTCACGGTCACTTCCAGGACTGAGGACAACAGAAGCACCGGTTACAAGCTTTTTGGTGGCTACCAGCTCAACCGCAATTTCGCAGTGGAAGGTGGTTATTTTGATCTGGGCCGGTTTAACTATGATCTTAGTACCACTCCACTTGGCACCTTTACCAGTGACACCCGCGTCAGGGGCCTTAACCTTGATCTGGTGGGAATACTGCCTTTGACCGACCAGTTCTCCGTCTTCGGCAGGGTTGGTGCTGCATATGCGCAAAGCAGAGCCAACTTTACAAGCACCGGCGCCATGCCTTTAAGCGGCTCACCCACGAGTCGTAACGACACCAATCTTAAAGTGGGCCTGGGTATGCAGTACGCTATCACGCAAGCGCTGGCTGTGCGAGCCGAACTGGAGCGTTATCGCATCAGTGATCCCGTCAGAAATCGCGGCAACATCGACATGGCATCTATTGGTTTGGTCTATCGTTTTGGTGGAAAAGTTCAGACGCCTGTAGCGCAAGCTTTTGTACCCGTCGTTATCGCACCGCCGCCACCGCCGCCGCCGCCTGCACCAGTCTTCGTCGCTCCTCCACCGCCGCCACCACCTCCAGTCGTCGTTGCGCCCGCCCCGGCGCCTCAGCCTGTTTACGTGGCACCAGTCCGTCCAGCCAAAGAGGGCCGCAATTAAAGTCAGATGTAACAACTTTGGAGTCGACGCGGGGGTAAAAACTTCCGCGCCATTCCTTGTTTAAGTCGATTTGAATTGATGATTTTCTCTCCCGGCAATCACCGGGGGAGAAAACATTTAAAAACAAGTCGACCCATGTTGCTAATTGCTAATTAAGCATTGCCAGTGGACAACAGATAACTGTAACTTATGCAAGGGACTTGATCGGGGAAGGTCAAGCCTGCACAATACACTCATACAGCTTGTCTTCACAAGTTAATATCTCCAGTCTAGGAGCATTACTATGCTAAATAAGGTGAAGAGAGACAAAGGCAGTCCATTGTTTGAGTTCAGACAAAACACATTTACACGATCAGCGGCTTTGTCTTTGGCACGAGGCCTGTTGATGTTCATCGTCACGGTCAATTCATTTATCTTGCCAGCCGCAGCCGCACCGAACGCCCCCCCCTTCAGCACACCAGACCTTACCCTAGGCCTGATTAACCCGGCCAGCGTATCGACGACTGCCGAGCCGCAAACAACGCCCGCGAAGCTTGTCAGACTTGCCAATTTCGGGGTGGAAGTGTTTTCTCCTGAGTCCCGGAAATTGGCTGATTGGGTAGTTGACTCAGCCGACAATGGAAATTTACCTTTCATGATTATCGACAAGGTGCAAGCACGTGTGTTTGTCTTCGATGCCCAAGGGCAGGTTCGGGGCGCTGCTTCTGCGCTGCTTGGGTTGGCTATTGGCGATCACACAGTTCCAGGTATTGGACAGCGCAAGCTGTCAAGCATTCGCCCCGAGGAACGCACCACTCCTGCCGGTCGTTTCGTTGCTTCGCTGGACCGCGACGTACACGGGCATGAAGTTCTCTGGGTAGATTACGACTCCGCTCTTTCG
>JANOTE010000522.1:0-7749 GCA_031416195.1 Rhodoferax sp. | reverse complement strand
AAATCTTTGTGCTGCAAAGCCGCCTCACGCAAGCGCACAAAGGCGCGCACCACGTACAGCGCGACCTGCACCGCGCGCGGGCTGTTCAGCACCATGGCTGCCATCAAAGCGCCATGCTCTGTAAACACCCTCGGTGCGTAGCGCCTTCCACCGTGCTTGTTTGCTATCAAACTTGAGGTCGCAATTTGCGACCTCAAGTTGGCGAACTCGTCCGTCGTCAGCTCAAACATCAAATCGGGCGGAAACTTCTCGGCATTGCGCTTGACCGCCTCGTTAAAGCGCTTGGTCTCCACACCATAAAGCTCGGCCAAATCGGCATCCAAAATCACCCGCTGGCCACGCAGCACAGTGATGGCCAGGCCAATGCTTTGCAGGGCGGGCAGCACGTCAGTAGCTGTTGTACTCACCGTGCCAGCGCCTGCAAGTGTTTTTTGGTTAAAAACGCATCCAGCAGCCGCTTGATCACATGCTTGTCATCATCCCCCAGGCGCTCTACCTCGTGGAACTGCTGTAGCAGCTCATGGTCTTCAAAGCGGGCTTTGGCTGCTTCGTCGGCAGCACCCTCGATCAAATAGTCGCTGGTAACCCCCAGTACATCGGCCAGACGCTTGAGCGTATCGCCCGAAGGCCGTGAAGCGCCGCGTTCATAGCGCCCGATGTGCGTGTAATGCAACCCCGCCAGTTTGCCCAGCTCGGTCTGCGACAAATCTTTTTGCTTGCGCAGCTCACGCAGGCGCTTGGCAAAACCTTCCAATATCTCAGCCATATCCAGCACTCCAACCGCTAAAGCGGCACTGTTTGGAGTGATATTGCCGGACTTGGCTGCTAAAAGCCATGCCTTGATGCTCGATTGCGCGGTACTCATGCTTGACATGATAAAGCATGGCGGTCACAATATCAAGCATCCATGCTTTATTGCATATTATTTCCAAGGTGACGTAAAAATGGCACGCATCCCCGACGAGCAACTGCAGCGGCTAAAAGAGGAAATCAGCGTGCAGCGGCTGATCGAGTCGGCGGGCGTTGACTTGAGGCGCGTAGGCAAAGACCTCTCGGGTAAATGCCCGTTTCACGCCGACGACACGGCCAGCCTGGTGGTCACGCCAGTCAAAAACCTGTGGCACTGCTTTAGCTGCCAGGTCGGCGGTGGGCCGATTGATTGGGTGATGAAGCTCAAAGGCGTGTCGTTTCGCCATGCGGTGGAGTTGCTCAAAGACGATTCTTCTTTAGCCGCTGAGTCCTTGGGGTCTGGTGGTGAGCCGGGCACGGTGCGCGCCCCGGTGCGCAGCACAGTTCGTGAACTTGCGCCGCCGGTGGCCTTGGACGCGGATGACCGGGCCTTACTCTTGCAGGTGGTGGACTACTACCACCACAGCTTGAAGCAGTCGCCCGAAGCGCTGGCCTATTTGCAGTCGCGCGGCTTGAATCACCCTGAACTGATTGACCACTTCAAACTGGGCTTTGCCAACAGAACGCTTGGGCTGCGCTTGCCTGATAAACGCCGTGTGGAGGGGGCGCAGATGCGCGCGCGCTTGGAGCGCCTGGGCGTGTACCGGGAGTCGGGCCACGAGCACTTCAATGGCTCCCTGGTCGTGCCTGTGCTGGACGCGCACGGCCAAGTGTGCGAGCTCTATGGCAGAAAAATCACGCCGCGCCTGCGCGAGGGCACTCCCTTGCATCTGTACCTGCCTGCGCATGCCGAGCGTGGGCGCGGTGTCTTCAATCTGGCGGCGTTCCAAGCCACAGGATCAGCAGCGAAGGAAATCATCCTGTGTGAGTCCATCATCGATGCCTTGACCTTCTGGTGTGCCGGTTACCGCAATGTGACGACGGCCTACGGTGTCGAGGGCTTCACCGATGAGCTGCTGGCGGCGTTCAAAACCCACGGCATACAGCGCGTGCTGATTGCCTACGACCGCGACGAGGCCGGGGAGCGCGCCGCCGCCAAGCTGGCCCCCGTGTTGCAGGCAGCCGGTATCGAGGTCTGGCGTATCGAGTTCCCCAAAGGCATGGATGCCAACGAGTACGCGCAGAAGGTGCAGCCAGCGGCTAAAAGTCTGGGTATTCTGATTCGCAAAGCCGCCTGGCTCGGTAAAGGACAAAAAGGCCATGCGTCATTGCCAACCCCATCGCCGCTGACATCGCCACTGTTATCGCCAGCGACAGCACCCGCACCATCCACCCAGGCCACGCAGCTTTCTTCTCCTTTGGCTGCTGATTTAGCTGCTGAACCGATGGCCATCGACATGCCGCCGCTGGCGCGCGCACCTGTGCAGGAGCCTTTAGCTGCTGTCAGCGATAACGAAATCACGCTGCTGTTTGGCGACGGTGTTCAAGCGCGGCGCTGGCGCGTGCGCGGGTTGGCCAAGAACCTGGCGTATGAAGTCTTGAAGGTCAATGTGCTGGTGGCGGCATCGACTGAGGCAGGCGGGGCCTTCCACGTTGACAGCTTCGACCTGTACGCCGCTCGTGCCCGGTCTGCTTATCTTGCGCAGGCGGCGGCCGAGCTGGGCGTGTCCGTTGATCTGCTCAAGGCCGACCTGGGGCGCGTGCTGTTGAAGCTGGAGGCCTTGCAGGACGAGGCGATTCAAGCTGCTTTGAAACCCAAAGAATCGGCAGTACCCATGATGAGCGATTCAGACCAGGCGGCGGCGCTGGCCTTGCTCAAGTCGCCTGACCTGCCCGCGCGCATCCTGGCCGACTTTGAAGCGGCGGGCGTGGTGGGCGAAGCCACCAACAAGCTGGTGGGGTATCTGGCCGCCGTCAGCCGCAAGCTCGATAGGCCGCTGGCCGTAGTCATCCAGTCCAGCAGCGCCGCCGGTAAAAGCAGCCTGATGGATGCCATCCTGGCCTTCGTGCCCGAAGAAGAACGTATCCAGTACAGCGCCATGACCGGGCAGTCTTTGTTCTACATGGGCCAGACCAGCCTGAAGCACAAGATCCTGGCGATTGCCGAGGAGACTGGGGCGCACCGGGCTTCCTATGCGTTGAAGCTGTTGCAGTCCGAGGGCGAACTGACGATCGCCAGCACCGGCACCGATGCGGCCACGGGCAACCTCATCACCCAGGAGTACAAAGTAGAAGGCCCGATGAGTTTGTTCATGACCACCACGGCTATCGACATTGACGAAGAGCTGATGAACCGCTGCCTCGTCCTGTCCGTCGATGAAAACCGCGAGCAGACCCGCGCCATCCACCAATTGCAGCGCCAGCGGCGCACCTTGGCGGGCCTGACCCAGCGGCATGAGAAGCAAGCCATCCTGACCATCCATCAAAACGCCCAGCGGCTCTTGAAATCCTTGGCCGTGGTGAATCCCTGGGCCGATCAATTGACCTTCCTGGATGACCGCACGCGCACCCGGCGCGATCATGACAAGTATTTGACCTTGATCGACGTGATTACCTTGCTGCACCAGCACCAGCGCCCCATCAAAAGCGCTGTCGTGGCCGGTCAAACTATCGAATACATCGAAGCCAGCTTGACCGACATTGAGCTGGCCAACGCACTAGCGCATGAAGTCTTGGGCACCAGTTTGGACGAACTGCCGCCGCAGACGCGCCGGGTGCTGGCGGGCGTGCACGAGCTGGTGCGAGCGAAGATGACCACGCAAGCTGCCTTACAGCGCGATATCCGCTTTAGCCGCAGCCAGGTGCGCACGAATACGGGCCTGTCGGACACGCAGGCACGGGTGCACCTGGAGCGCCTGTGCGCGATGGAGTATTTGCTCACGCACCGCGGCCAGCGTGGGCAGAGTTATGAATATGAGCTGCTGCACGACCAGCCGCTCACGGCGGCGCAGCCGCATCTGTCGGGCTTGATCGACACCACCACTTTGAAATCTGCATCTACGAATCCGAGTTCGCGGGGTGCAGACATCCAGTTCGCGCCCCCAACGCGCCCCCAAAACGGTGCCAACGCGGTGGGTTCGCGCAGCGGCCAGGCCGCTGCCAAGGCGCATGAAATCGAGGTTCTGAGAGATTCGGACGGTGACGAGGCCGAATCACGCGCCACCCCAGCCGTGCACGAACACGCGTCCTACGCACATGCGTCTGCGCGTGGGCCGCTTGCCGCGTCAATCCTTGCTTTAGCCGCCTGAGCCTGCCGCCCAGCCATGCTGCGCAGTAAACAAGCCGATGGCACGCGCTACGTCAAGCGCACAGCGCCCGACCCGGCAGTGGCCAACCCATTGCAAGCCTGGCGGCGCAGCTTCTGCGACTGGACGGTAACGGTGGGCCTGTCCCCCGCCACTGCCAAAATCCGCCACACCGCCCTGGGCTACTTCATCGCCTGGGCCGATGAGCGCGGCATCCGCCACCCTGGCGAAGTCACCCGCCCGGTCTTGCAGCGCTACCAGCGCCACCTGTACCTCACTCGCAAGAAAAACGGCGAGCCACTGGCCTACAGCACGCAAGCCACCCGGCTGCAGCCCTTGATGGCCTTCTTCAAATGGCTCACGCGCGAGGGCCACATCCTGTCCAATCCGGCCGCTGACCTGGACATCGTCAAAGCGCCCAGGAGCCTGCCCAAGCACCTGCTCACCATCGAGCAGGTGGAGCACGTCATCAACGGCACCAACCCCCAGACGCTGGCGGGCATCCGTGACCGGGCGATTCTGGAGACCCTGTACTCCAGCGGCATCCGAAGGAGCGAGCTGATTCGATTGAAGCTGCACGAGGTGGATGTGGAGCGCGGCACCTTGATGGTCAGGCAAGGCAAGGGCCGCAAAGACCGGCTCATTCCGCTGGGCGCACGCGCCTGCGCCTGGATGCGCCGCTACCTGCGCGAGGTACGCGCCGAGCTGATCGGCCCCGACACCTCCACCCTGTTCCTGACCGACTACGGCGAGCCGTTCGAGAAGAATCGCCTCTCCGACCTGGTCAAAGGCTACATGCGGGCAGGCGGCATCGCGCACGGCAGTTGCCACGCCTTTCGCCACGCCATGGCCACCCACATGCTGGAGGGCGGTGCCGACATCCGTTTCATCCAGGCCATGCTGGGCCACTCGGAACTCTCGACCACGCAGATTTACACCCATGTGGCCATTGGCAAGCTCCAAGCGGTGCATGCCTTGACGCATCCGGCCAGGCTGGAGCGGGTTAAAACGGACGTGGCGAGCTTGGACGCGGCAAATCAAGGGCGGAATGTCAGCGAGGCTGCTGCGGCTCTTCTGGAGGCCTTGGCGCATGAAAACGAAGAGGACGCTTGAGACGCACGAGCCGTCAAGTCCAGGCGCTTCGCGCAGGGCTGGGAATACAGGCCAGTCCGGGCATCGAGCCCGGCCCCGGCCTGGCAGGTGCTGCGGGGTAACTTTGCTTGCAGCAAAATTAACATAACGGGCTGTTGCATGTCACAGCCGCAGTCGCTGCGCTAAAGCTGCGCTTGGTGCGTCTGCGCCACGCAACTCCCGTTATGTCTTGCGCCCCTCACTTCGTTCTTCGCACCTGCATCACAAAGCGTGTGGCCCCAAGGCCACAGAAGTTCTGGTCAGGCGCTTGCGCGCACTCTGTCGTGTTGGCCCCCGCCCACCCCAGCTTCAGGCCCTGGGCTGCTTCGCGCCCAGAGCCGCGCCGGTGCGGCCCGTCCACCCCCCGAGGGGGTTCCCTCCACCCCGGCGCTTGCGCGGCTTGGGTGCTGGTGGTTAGCAGGGTGCCTTCGCCTGCGTGCGTAGGTCACGGCTCGCTGGCGCATCGCCACGCAAAGCCGCATCAAACCCCATCCCTCTTTAGTGGCGAGGGTGCAGCAGCGCCGCCAGGCTGTAAAGGCCGCGTGCCGCGCCGCTCTAGCGGTGGCCTTCGGCCAGCCTTGACAGCCTGTCAGCGCTACTGCCCGTGTCGCTCATGAGGGATGCGGGGTAGCCCTGCACGCACAGCGTGCCAGGTCTCACGTAATTGACGCAGCTCATATCAACTCACACAGCCCGCTGAATCAACCAGCCCGATCAGGTCGCGCTGCGCGCGACCCGTAAGCGGCTAAAGGAAGAAGAAAGAGCAAGGAGGCGGCAACTCAATCACTATGCATTTAGTAGCTGTTTATGCAATTGATACGTGGGCTATATACCTTTTTTATTCTCAATCATCGCTGAAAGCACTCTAATAAACCCAATATGGGTATTCTGATGCATGCCCACCCTACTGGAGCCCTGCCTGCGGGTGCGCTGGCGCGCACCCGCGCTGCACGCGGGTGCAGCACAATAGCCTCAAAGCCCACCTCAACCGCTCAAACCGTGCTTCTCGCAAAACTTCTTCACCTCTTAGTCGCTTGCACCTTGGCGCTGTTCGCACTGAGCGCAAACGCGCGACCACTTGCCGCCCTGCAAGATCAAAACACGCTCCTGGAAAAAATTGAGCTGCTACCCCTCGATGCCCCCCGCGCGTGGCTTGCGCAAGCTGTTGATTCGCCTGAAGAAAATACCTGTTTTTACGACGACGGCGCGTCGGGGCCAACACATTACAACTACTTCAGGAGCTATCAGGCGAGCCAGGGGCGGTATACCCAGGCGGATCCGATTGGGCTGGAGGGAGGATTGAATCGGTTTGGCTATGTGGAGGGGAATCCGCTGGGGGCGGTTGATCCCGATGGTCGATTGGCTTGGTTTGTACCGGCACTTATCACCGGTGGATTGACTGGCTACGGCGCCTACAAAACGACTAGCAACTTGAACGCCTGTGTTAAATCCTGCGAGGTAACGCAAGGTGATGCCGTTCAGGCTTGTGGAACCCCTGAAAGGGCCGACATTGTTGAGGCTTCGTCGAGTCAAAGAATTAACCAGTGCAAGAGCAGATGCACATTTGGCGCGGCAATTGGCCAACTTGTCCCAAAGTACAACATTCTCAAACCAGGACTGCCCCGGTAATATGCAAAAAAATCTCTCTACTCCTGGTCGGTTAGCGATGGCCATAGTCGCCGGATTTTTTGGCATTTGCATAACCGAATTTGGGCTGCTGATTTACGGGCTTCTGGCATATGAAATTCACGCGACCGACAGGATGATTCCGGTTTTCATTGCTATGGGCATAGCAGTTGTACTGCTACTTGCTGGCATGGCTTCCGCTTTTGTGTCGTTTGCCGCGACAACTAACTTCCTATCGAATTCACCCTATCACTGGTTGCTTGGTCCGGTGATGGCGATCTCGGCCACATTTTTTGGATTGGCTTTCGCTCTAAGTTTCACAATTGACCAGGCGCTCGTATATGGAGAGATTTTGATTGAGAAGCGGGTTAGTACACTAACTTACTTGGTGTTGGCCATCGTCAGTTTTTTTATTGTTCGCAAGCATCTTAAAGGGCAACAGTGAGTCAACAGTAAACGCGCAGGGTCAAATCTTTCATCATCAAATACCAGTTCACAACAAGATTCGGCAAGCATCGGAGCATCCGGGAGCATCAGCCATGAGAGTCAGATACCGTCTTGAAAGTCAAGCGTTTTCCTGCTGATTTTTTGGGTCTCCGAGAAACTATAGGCGAACGCAGTTGACCACCCCGAAGACCGCTCATGTGGATAACACGCCCCCCGACATAAAAACAGCCGGGGCGTGTTACCCACAAGCGGCCTTCGGCGTGGACAACTGCTGCGTAGGTGGTGCGCGAGCGGCTGTCAGGCCGGCGCTGGCTCTTGTGGTGACACCTCCTTGGGGTTTGCGTTTTTAGCCCAATCTGCTCGATAGGGCGTTTGCGTCTTGAGCACGCCGTAAATCAAATGCGCCAGCTTGTGCATCGCCGCACCGATGATCGCTTTGCCCTTGAGTCCT
>JANOTE010000521.1:0-1900 GCA_031416195.1 Rhodoferax sp. | reverse complement strand
GTGATTTTATTAACATTTTAAGCCTCTAGCTCCCGAATAATATGCATAATTAGCTATATATTGCATAGCATTTGACATGCCTGAGCTATGCCATCATGCGGTCATGAACAGACGCAACTTTTTGCACAGTGTCGGCGGTAGTGCGTTGATCGGCGCCACCGGTCGCCTGGCGGCGCAAACGATTCGTCACAACCCGTTTTCACTCGGTGTGGCATCGGGTTCGCCCGCCACCGACGGCATGGTGCTGTGGACACGGCTGATGGCCCCTGCCAACGGCGAGCCGCTGCCCCCGGTGCCGATTGAAGTGCGCTGGGAGTTGGCCCGTGATGCGCAGTTCAAAACACTGGTGCAAACGGGCACTGAGCTGGCTCACCCCGATTTTGCGCACAGCGTTCATGTTGAAGTGAAGGGGCTGCAATCTTCCAATGAGGATGCTAAGCCGCGCCACTACTGGTATCGATTCATGATGGGCGATGCGGTAAGTGCCGTGGGCCGCACGCGCACCTTGCCTGCGCGAGGCAGCCAGCAGACGCTCACTCTGGCGCTGGCCTCGTGCCAAAACTACGAGCATGGCTACTTCAGCGCATATCGGCACATGGCCGCAGAAAACCTGGACTGCGTGCTGTTTGTGGGCGACTACATCTATGAGTATGGCCCCACCCTCAACCGCACGCGCCAGCACAACAGCCCCACTTGCCGCACGCTGGACGAGTACCGCGCGCGCTACGCGCTGTACAAATCAGATGCGGATCTGCAAGCCGCGCATGCCGCCTTTGCATGGATCGTGACGTGGGACGACCACGAGGTGGAGAACGACTACGCCGATGACCGCGCGGCATCAGGCCGGGGTGAGGAATTTTTGAAGAAGCGCGCTGCCGCTTACCGCGCTTACTGGGAGCACATGCCGTTGCGAAAAACCCAGTTGCCCATCGGCCCGAATGCGCAGATGTACCGCCGCTATGCCTGGGGCCAAACCGCCAACCTGCACGTACTGGATGCGCGGCAACACCGTAATCACCAGGTGTGTACACCACCCGATCAAGGTGGCTCGCGCACGGTGTTTGACAAGACCTGCCCCGAGCGGCTGGGCACAGCATCCAGTCTGCTCGGCACCGCTCAGGAAACGTGGCTGGCGCAGGGCCTGCAGCAAAGCACTGCGGGCTTTGAAATCGTCGGCCAGCAGTCCATCATGGCGCAGATGCGCACACCAGCGATGCGCTCGGTGGAACCTCAAGCCACCGCAGAAGGTTTTTGGAATGACAGTTGGGATGGCTACCCGCAGGCACGGGCACGGGCGCTAGAAGTGTGGGCATCCAAGAAGAACGTGATCTCACTCGGTGGTGACGTGCATGCCACCTACATCAACAATTTGGTAGCCAAATTTGACGACCCCCAAGCCAAAGTTCTCGCCACCGAGATTGTGGGTACCTCCATCAGCAGCCCAAGCTGGTCGCAGGCTGCGACCGAGCGCATCATGGGCTACAACCCGCACATCAAGTTCGGCAAAAGCGACCAGCGTGGCTACACCGTGCTGCAAGTGGATGGCCCCCGCGCCACCGCCCACATGCGCGTGATCGACAACGCGCGGGTGTTGGAATCAACGCTGTCGACCGCTGCCAGCTTCGTTGTCGAGTCGGGTAGGCCCGGCGCTCAACGGGCTTGATGCCTGCGTCACGCACGCGCGTCGCTCGGGCAAAGCCGCAGCCGCTGCGCAAACCATCGCTGCCAAGTACGGCAAGGCTTGCAACGCCAACATCAATATCCACAACAGCGACTCGGCATGGCCGACCTTGCGCGTGACGGCGACGGCAGCGATGGCGACCACCAGGGCAACGAGCAACAGCATCTCCTCCCGCACTGCGGCAGCCCAAGCATGCGATGCAGCCGCCCGCCCGCCCTT
>JANOTE010000520.1:0-2111 GCA_031416195.1 Rhodoferax sp. | reverse complement strand
TCCAGCAAACTGCCGCGCATGATACGGCCGATGGTCGAGACGTTAATAAACGTCAGCAGCGCCATCGGCAAGATGGCGTAGCGCAGTTGAAAATCGTTCCAGCCCCCGGCGGGAACCAGCTTGAGGCCGATGGCAAAAATCAAAATCAGTACCGGGCCAATCACGAAGCTGGGAAAGGCACTGCCTAAATTGCCAATCAACATCACAAAATGATCGACCATGCTGTTGTGCCGCAATGCCGCGATGATGCCCAGCGCGACGCCGATGAACAGCGAAACCGGCAAGGCATCGGCCACCAGATCGTTGACCGACCAATCGGCATAGCGAAACGAGGCCCCCAAATCGCCTTGCAGGAGGCCCTTCAAGTACAACAGATATTGCTGCCACAGCGGCAGATCAAGATGGTATTTGGCCTTTAAATTCGCCAGCACCGCCTCAGACACCTTGCGTTCCGTGTCAAACGGCCCGCCCGGTGTGAGGTGCAGCAAAATATAGCAAACCGTGATTACCACCAGCATGGTGGGCAGCGTCGCCAAGACCCGGCGCAGGGTGTAAGACCACATCAGAAGACCACTACTTCAGCCAGTCGCATCAATGCTTGATGATGTACATGTCTTTGGAGCGGAAACGATCTTGCGCGTTTTCGGTGGAATAGCCGCCCACGTAGGACTTGATCAGGCGCGGCAAAGAGTACTGCAACAGCGGAATCATGGGGTAGTCGTCCATGATCATTTTGGAGGCTTGGGTCAGCAAGGCTTTGCGCTTGGCCTGGTCGGTGAGCTTGGAGCCTTCTTCAATCAGCTTCTCGGCTTCGCGGTTGCAGTTGAAGTTGTTGTTCTGATCCGAGTCGCAGCGGATCAAGGCCAGAAAGGACGTGGCATCGTTGTAATCTGCCAGCCAGCCGTTGCGGGCCATCTCAAACGCACCGTCGTGACGTTTTTTCAGCAGCACTTTGAATTCCATCGTCTCGGTTTCGATGTTCAAGCCGAGCTTTGTTTTCCATTCAGATGCTGCAAACACGGCCATCTTCTTGTGGTACTCGCTGGTGTTGTAAGAAAACGTGAACTTGGCACCGGGCTTCACACCTGCATCGGCCAGCAGTTTTTTAGCCTCGGCCACTCGCTTGTCCATCGGCCAGGTTGACCACTCGTAGGGGGTAACGTCAGCACCTTCAATGCCGTTCACCATGGCGCTATAGGCTGGGGCTTGGCCGTCGGCGGTCACGCGCTCCGACAAAATCTTGCGGTCAATCACCATGGACAGCGCTTTGCGCACACGCACGTCTTTGAAGATGGGGTTTTGCGTTTGATACGAGTAATAGCGCAGGCCCAGGATGGGCGAATTCTTGATTTCCTTGGGGAACTTGGCCTTGTAGGTTTCAAACGTACCGGGTGGCAACTGATAAACAAACTCGTTTTCGCCGGACTCAAACAGCTTCACGTCGGCATTGCCATCCTCCACCGGCAGGTAGGTCACCTGGGTCAACTGCACATTGGTGGCATCCCAGTACTGGGGGTTTTTCTGGATCACCAGACGGTTGTTCACCTGCCATTCTTTAAGCGTGTAGGCACCGTTGCTCACCAGGTTGCCGGGCTTGGTCCAGTCTTTGCCGTGCTTCTCAAGAGATGCTTTATGTACTGGCCCCAGGTTGTTGTTGCTCATCAGCGCAGGCAAAAAGCTCACGGGGTAGGCGGTTTTGACTTCAACCGTCAACCTGTCGATGGCTTTGATGCCGACATCGGTGGGCGGCTTGGTGCCTTTGACGATGGCCGCGCCATTCAGCAGGAAAACACCGTAGGTTGACGAATAGGTGGAAGCGGTTTTTGGGTCGAGAAAGCGGCGAATGCCAAACACAAAATCTTCAGCCGTGACCGGGTCACCATTCGACCATTTGGCGTTGGGACGCAGCTTGAAGACCCAGGTGGTGGGGTCAGTCTGCTTCCAGCTCTCCGCCACGCCGGGCACGATCTTGCCGGTGCTTTCGTTGGAGGTCAGCGCCTCAAACAAGTCGCGGGTGATGTTGTTGGCACCGACAGATTCGGCCAGCGCCGGGTCTAGCGTTTCAGGCTCGGAGCCGTTGTTGCGAATCAGTGTTTGGGTCGCGTGCAATT
>JANOTE010000519.1:0-1771 GCA_031416195.1 Rhodoferax sp. | reverse complement strand
CATGGCGAGCTGATGATGATTGGTGCCTATGCCACTTACGTCGTTCAAGGACTTTTTCAAAAGTACCTGCCTGGCGCATTCGATTGGTATTTGCTGGCCTCGGTGCCCGTGGCTTTCATGACTTCTGCACTGATGGGGGCGCTGCTTGAGCGCACGGTGATTCGCTTTCTGTATGGTCGCCCGCTGGAGACACTGCTGGCCACTTGGGGCATTAGCCTGGTCTTGATGCAGCTTGTACGCACCTTGTTTGGCGCGCAAAACGTAGGCGTTGAAAACCCCAGCTGGATGAGCGGCGGCGTGCAGGTGATGGGTAATCTGTCGCTGCCCTACAACCGCCTGGTGATCATTGGCTTTGCCATCGCCGTATTGGCTGGTGTGGCTTGGTTGATCAGCAAAACCCGCTTGGGCCTGTTTGTGCGCGGTGTCACGCAAAACCGCCCCATCGCCTCGTGCATGGGCGTGAACACAGCCCGTGTAGACACCTACGCATTTGCGCTAGGCTCAGGCATTGCGGGGCTGGCAGGTTGCGCCTTGAGCCAGGTGGGTAACGTCGGGCCAGACCTGGGCCAAGGCTATATCGTTGATTCGTTCATGGTGGTGGTTCTGGGTGGCGTGGGGCAACTCGCAGGCACAGTTTATGCCGCGTTGGGCCTGGGCATCTTGAACAAATTCCTGGAGGGTTGGACGGGCGCCGTGCTGGCCAAGATTGCCGTGCTGGTATTCATCATCATCTTCATTCAAAAGCGCCCCCAAGGTATTTTTGCAATGAAGGGCCGCTCGGCGGAGGCGTGACATGAGTAGTGCTGCCGTGATGTTGCCCGCCAAACAACCCTTGATGACCCGTACGGGCTGGGGTACCTTCCTCACCGCGCTGATTGCGGTTTGCGCCGTCGCGCCGCTACTGAACCTGTGGGTGCCCCAAGGCAGCGTTTTTCACATGAGTGATTACGCCGTTGCGCTCATCGGCAAGATCATGTGCTTTGCGATTTGCGCGCTGGCGATGGACTTGATCTGGGGCTACAGCGGCATTCTGTCGCTGGGGCACGGCCTGTTTTTTGCACTGGGCGGTTACGCCATGGGCATGTATCTGATGCGCCAGATTGGGCTGGAGGGCAACTACAAAAGCGATCTGCCAGATTTCATGGTGTTTCTGGACTGGAAGACCCTGCCCTGGCACTGGCGCTGGAGCGAGAGCTTTATTGCCACGCTGTTTTTGATTGTGGCCGTGCCGGGCTTGGTGGCCTTTGTGTTTGGCTACTTCGCGTTTCGCTCGCGCATCAAGGGCGTGTACTTCTCCATCATCACCCAGGCGATGACGTTTGCCGCCATGCTGCTATTTTTCCGTAATGAAACTGGCTTTGGCGGCAACAATGGGTTTACCGATTTCAAGCGAATTCTGGGCATCGCCATTGCCACGCCCAACATGCGCATGACCCTTTTCGTGCTGACGGGCCTGGTGTTGCTGGGATTTTTCCTGATGGCTAAATGGCTGGTGGCCAGCAAGTTTGGCCGCGTGCTGCAAGCGGTGCGGGATGCGGAGACCCGCGTCATGTTCAGCGGCTACAACCCCATCGGCTACAAGCTCACGATCTGGACGATTTCGGCCATGATGTGCGGCGTGGCGGGTGCTCTGTATGTGCCGCAGGTCGGCATCATCAACCCGAGCGAAATGAGCCCTGCCAATTCGATTGAATTTGCGATTTGGGCCGCTGTGGGTGGGCGGGCCACCTTGATTGGCCCCATCGTCGGTGCCTTCATCGTAAACGGGGCG
>JANOTE010000518.1:0-2816 GCA_031416195.1 Rhodoferax sp. | reverse complement strand
CCGCTCAAATTGGCTTGCGACACGCCCTGCTCCTCCGCCGCCACGATGTAGCCCGCCAGCACCGGCAGCACTGCGCCGTTCATGGTCATGCTCACCGAGACCTTGTCCAGCGGAATCTGGTCGAACAGAATTTTCATGTCTTCCACGCTGTCAATGGCCACACCGGCCTTTCCCACGTCACCTGTCACGCGCGGGTGGTCAGAGTCATAGCCACGGTGCGTGGCCAAATCAAAAGCGACGCTCACGCCCTGCCCGCCTGCGGCCAAAGCCTTGCGGTAAAACGCGTTTGACTCCTGGGCGGTAGAAAACCCGGCGTACTGCCGAATCGTCCATGGCCGCACCGCATACATCGTGGCCTGCGGCCCGCGCAAATACGGCTCAAAGCCGGGCAGTGTGTCGGTGTACGGCAAGTCCTTCACGTCATCCGCCGTGTACAGCGGCTTGACGGTAATGCCATCGGGCGTGTGCCAATTGAGCGCATCTATATTGCCACCGGGGGCAGATTTGGCTGCGGCCTTGGCCCAGTCGGCCAGCGTGGCATTCTTGAAGTTGGCGGGCGCAGATTTATCGGTCATCCCCCAATTTTACCCAGATTTTTATCTGTAATTATGAATTCAAAATTCAGTTTCATGTAAACTTGGAAGCTTATGAACGCCCCGGTACCCTCTGCACGGCTCAAACCCCGCCCGCTCTACGAAGAGGTGGCCGAGCTGCTGCGTCAGCGCATCTTCTCAGGCAAAACGGGAGATATGGAACCCGGTGCGTGGATCGACGAACTGAAGCTGGCCACCGAATACGGCATCAGTCGCACCCCCCTTCGCGAGGCCATCAAAGTGCTGGCCGCCGAAGGCCTCGTCACCATGAAAATGCGGCGTGGGGCCTACGTCACCGAGGTCAACGCCAAAGACCTGCGTGATGTCTTCCACCTGATGGCGGTGTTGGAAGCAGACGCTGCGGGCATCGTGGCCACCAGCGCCACAGACAAGCAAATTCAAGAACTAGAAGCTCTGCATCAGGAACTGGAAAAGGCCGCCAAAGACCGCAAAGATCACATTAGATTCTTCACTCTCAACGAAGCCTTTCACGTCAAGCTGCTTCAAATCGCAGAGAACAAGTGGCGCGACCAGATGGTTGCCGACCTGCGCAAAGTGATGAAGCTCAACCGCGCGCAGTCGCTGCTCAAGGCGGGGCGGATTGACGAGTCACTGGCGGAGCATGCGACCATCCTGGTGGCGTTAAGAAAGCGGGATGCTGCTGGTGCGCAGGCAGCAATGCGCTCTCATATTGAGAGTGGGCAAGAGGCGGCAGGGTAGAAAAATTTGTTGGAAGACCTAGATTTACCGCCGCCCGGTTAGCCCGCCAAACCAAGCGCACCACTCAACGCGTCGTACACCCGAATCGCCCCATAAGCATCATTGGCCGCATAGACCAATTGCGCCTCGGTCAAGCGCACACTGGCCCAATTGCTGGTGGCGGCTTTTTTGGATTTGATGAAGCGACGGTTGAACAGCACTGCCACCGCCCCTTTCACGCCCATCTCCTTGCGGTAACCGCGTGCGCGAAATACAGTGTTCAACTCCAGCACGCCCACCGGCTCTACATCCAGCTTTTGAATGATTCGTTTGCGGTCATCGCCCAGGCCAAACCCGGCTTTGACAATGCCGCCCAGTGCCAGTAGATCAGCAGCGACCTCGCGGCAGTGCGGATCGTGCAGTTGAAAGACCCAGCCGTGATCCGGCGTAGCCAATTGCAGCGTGTGGGGGCCGTCTGACAATTCGCCGACTTTGAAGGTGGGTTTGGATTCGGTGTCAAACCCCCATGCGGGGGCCTGCGTGAGTCGCGCAAACGCCTCGCGCGCCTGGGCACCGGTACACACCAGCGTAATCCTGTCCATCTCCAGCCGATCAAACGGCGGCAGGAGGGCGATAGCATCTTTGTCGGGGATGGCGCCAGGCGTCAGGTCTTGTGATGGGTTGTGCATGGGCCGTATCATCGCCGCTGATGTTCCCCATTCAAAAATAAGCCTCAAAAGCCCGGTTGCAAATGCCGCCATGGTGTGCAGGATGCTGGACTTCGCGCTGGAGTGATGTCTTCGAGAACAGCTACCATGCACGGCTGCGCAAGATGGCTGAAGAATCATCCCGATTCATATGTATCGCCAGAAACCCAAAACCCACTCAGGAACCCCCATGACTATCTCCATGTACCAGGCCAGCGTGCCGCGTTTCGTCAATATCCTGGGCAACTTGTCCGGCATTTTGGACAAAGCCCAAGCGCATATTGATGCCAAGAAAATCGCCGATGCATCGCTCAGCGCCTTCCGGCTGTACCCTGACATGCTGCCCATGACGACCCAAGTGCAAATTGCCTGCGATGCCGCAAAAGGCGTGGTGGCGCGCCTGGCGGGGGTCGAGATCCCCGCGTTTGCGGATGACGAGAAAACGCTGGCCGACTTGAAGGCCCGCATTGCCAAAACCATTGCCTTCATTCAGACCATCACCCCGGCGCAGATCGACGGCACCGAAGACAAAGCCATTGTCATCAAGCGCGGCGAGAAGGAAACGCACTACAAAGGCATGCAGTTTCTGCTGGGCCACGCGATTCCCAACGTCTACTTTCACGTCGCGACAGCCTACAACATCCTGCGCCATAACGGCGTGGAGATTGGCAAGCGCGACTTTCTCGGCAATCCATAGCCCTCCCCATCCAGACCTACCCACCCCACCTCACTGATGCAAACCTATCCCACGTTCGATGATGTCAAAACCGCCGCGCTTCGGCTTGCCGGCCACGCGCACCGCACGCCGGTGATGACC
>JANOTE010000517.1:0-2890 GCA_031416195.1 Rhodoferax sp. | reverse complement strand
CGGATTCCAAAGGCTGCACGGCCAATGTTGAGGGCTTGGGAGTCGTGCTCACCGGAACCGACCTGTACCGAGACATCCACAGCGACCTGCTGGCGCAACGCTCGTTGACGTTGGCCCAGAAGTTGGTCGTTTTGCAAGAGTTGGGCATTCAATCGCTGGATGCGGCACATCGTGGCAAAGCACAGATTATTTTTCAATCGACCAGCTCACGCCAAATGCTGGTGAAACCAACACGCCATCTGCGCGCACTGATGGTGGGCCACTTGCGGGATGAAAAATCACCCGAGACGCTGTTCTCAGCAGCGCAGCTTTTGAAGGACCACCCCGGTATCTTGCTCGATCACATTGGCGAACCGCTGGATGCAGATTTGGCCAAACAGGCCCGTGCCACCGCGCTGGCCTGCCCCAACTACCGGTGGCTGGGCGGCCTGCCGCATGAGACCACGCGCAGACGGATACAGGCGGCGCACCTGCTCATCCATGCCAGCAAGATGGAAGGCGGTGCGCATGTGGTGATGGAGGCCGTGTGCAGCGGAACGCCCGTGTTGGCCTCTAAAATCGATGGCAACGCAGGGATGCTGGGTGCAAGTTACCCTGGTTATTTTGAGCTGGGAGATGCAGCGGGGTTGGCTGACCTGCTGATTAAGGTTCGCACTCAACAAACAAGCAATGCCCCCCTGCCCAATCACTCACTCATCACGCAACTCCAAGCCCACTGCGCACAACGCGCTGCGCTTTTCTCACCCACCGCCGAACGGGCGGCTCTGGTAAAGCTGGTTCGTGAGCTGCTGAAGTGACCCGCGAACCCACTAGACAACGAAATTTAGAAGCGAATTAATGCAGACAACTGATCAACCTGTCCTCAGAGACATCGTGCTGGTGGGCGGCGGGCACAGCCATGTGATTGTGCTTAAAAAATTTGGCATGAAACCTATTCCCGGTGTTCGCCTCACGCTGATCTGCACCGACATGCACACGCCCTACTCCGGCATGCTTCCAGGCTACGTCGCAGGGCATTACAACTATGACGAAGTGCATATCGACCTCTCGCGGCTGGCGGTGTTCGCCGGTGCGCGCCTGTACCGTGATGAAGTCATCGGCCTGGACCGGGTTAATCAAAAAGTGCTGTGCCGCAATCGCCCGCCCGTGCCTTACGACCAGCTCTCCATCAATATCGGCTCGACACCGCAACTGCATCAGGTCGCTGGGGCTGCAGAGCATGCAATTGCCGTCAAGCCGATTCAGCGTTTCAACGACCGCTGGCTGGCGCTGCTTCAACGAGTGAAAACGCATCCCGGTATAACCACGATTGCCGTGGTGGGTGCAGGTGCGGGCGGTGTGGAATTGCTGCTGGCAATGCAATGGCGTCTGCGCAATGAGTTGACGAAACTGGGGCGCAACCCGGATGAGCTGGTGTTTCACCTTTTCACCAACACGCCTGATATCCTGCCAACACATAACGTCGGCGTTCGCAAGCGGTTCGACACCGTGCTGGCGATGCGCAAAGTCACTGTGCATCGGCAGTCTGAGGTGAAAAGAGTCTCTGCGCAGCGCTTGGAGACCGCGTCAGGCGAGAGTTTTGATTCAGATGAGATCGTCTGGGTGACCCGCGCGGGGGGTGCGCCATGGCTAAAAGACACAGGCTTGGCGCTGGATGCTGAAGGCTTCATCCAAGTGCAGGACACGCTGCAAACCGTGACGGATCCCAACATCTTTGCCGCAGGCGACATCGCCAGCATGGTGAACTTCAAGCTCGAAAAAGCCGGCGTGTTTGCGGTGCGACAAGGCCCACCGCTTACGGAGAACTTGCGCCGCGCCGTCGGCGGCACGGCTCTTGAAGGCTACCACCCGCAGACCACTTGGCTGGCGCTGATCAGCACCGGTGACAAATACGCCATTGCCTCACGCGGCTGGCTGGGCTTTGCCGGCGACTGGGTGTGGAAATGGAAAGACTGGATTGACCGGCGCTTCATGGACAAGTTTCAGGATTTCCCTGAGATGGATTTGTCGGCTCCCGCAGCACCGGCGTCATCGCAAAGTTCAGTCAAACTCAGCCAAGAAGAGTCTTTGCAGGCCATCTCCGCCATCGCCATGCGCTGCGGCGGCTGTGGTGCCAAAGTCGGTGCATCGGTGCTGTCCCGCGCCTTGAGCAACCTGCACCCGGTTTTTCGCGAAGAGGTAGTCATTGGCCTGAAAGACCCCGACGATGCCGCCGTGGTGCGCGTGCCTGCGGGCAAAGCCATGGTGCATTCGGTAGACTTCTTCAGGTCGTTCATTGACGACCCGTACATCTTTGGCAAAGTGGCCGCCAACCATGCGTTGGGCGACATTTGGGCGATGGGTGCCGAGGCGCAGTCTGCCACCGCCATCGTCACCGTGCCGCCAGGCTTGGAATCAAAAACCGAAGACGTGCTGTTCCAGATGATGACCGGCGCGCTGGAGGTGTTGAACGAGGGCAACTGCGCACTGGTGGGTGGGCACACGGGCGAGGGCAAAGAGCTGGCGCTGGGCTTCGCCATCAACGGCCTGATTGACGACAACCCGAGTGCCATCTTGCGCAAGGGCGGTATGAAACCGGGCGATGTGTTGATCTTGACCAAGCCGATCGGCACCGGCACGTTGTTTGCCGCGCACGCCCGTCTGGCAGCGAAGGGCCGCTGGATCGATGCCGCGTTGACATCCATGGTCGTCTCAAACCGCCTGGGTGCAAAGTGCCTGCGTGAGTTAGGTGCTACGGCGTGCACAGATTTGACGGGCTTCGGCCTATTGGGTCATCTGGTCGAAATGACACGGCCCTCTGGCGTGGATGCAGAGTTGGTCATGTCCGCCCTGCCCTTGCTCGATGGCGCGGAAGAATGTGTGGCGGCGGGCATCGTCAGCTCGTTGCAGG
>JANOTE010000516.1:0-1686 GCA_031416195.1 Rhodoferax sp. | reverse complement strand
TATTCGTGATTTGCGAATATTGAATGTCAATGCAGCTTAAACCTCAAGACTTCCTGGTTGCGCTCAAGTTAGTGGCCCTGGGAGGCCAGCGTTGGACTTATGCGCGGCTGGCGCATGAGTTGGGCCTGAGTGCTTCAGAGGCGCATGCCTGCGTCAAGCGGGGGCTGCTGGCGGGTTTGCTGTTGCCCAACCGCGAGTTGCCGCCGCGGTCTGCGGAGGTGGCCGGCACGGCCGCGCTCAGTGCGCATGAGCCCATGGCCATATACCGGGTCATCCGCAGAAGGGCCCGTCGCGCAGCCGTGGTCGATGGCGATGCCCTGGCAGACAACGCCGTGCGCCCGCATGGGCACAACTTGGCCGAATTCGCCTTGCACGGCGCCAAATACGCTTTCCCGGGGGTGCGGCTGCCGCTGGTCGTGGGTGTGCCCACCAGCCACAGTGCGCCCGCCTTTGCGGGGGTGTTCGCAGCGGGAAGCATAGATTTTGTCTGGCCACACCCCAATGGCTCGGTGCGCGGCGTGGGGGTGGAGCCGCTGCACCCGTCCGTGCCCTTTGCAGCCATGCAAGACCCCACGCTGTACGACATGTTGGCCCTGTTCGACGCGTTGCGGGTGGGCAAGGCGCGTGAGCGCGGCATGGCGCTGGAGCGTTTGCAGGCGCTGATCGACCCAGATGCGCCCAAGGCGATGAAGAAGGCTTCGCGTGGCTAACCCGAACTTGGCCCTGTTAGTGGGCATGGCGCAGGCTATGGGCCGTTGTGTGAGCAAGTTGTGTTTGTGGGCGGCTGCGCCACAGGCCTGCTGGTGGATGACGCGGGCTTGATGGATGTGCGCCCCACCGAAGATGTGGATGCCATTGTGGAAGTAGCCACTTTGGCTGGCTACCACCGCTTGGCAAAGCAACTGATGCAGCGCGGCTTCAAGCAGACCATGGCAGACAACACGCCGCCATTTCGCTGGTACTGGAACCGTATGCAGCTGGATCTGGTGCCGCTGGATGAAAAGGTGCTGGGTTTTGCCAACCCCTGGTACAGGGTGGGCTATGCAAAGGCGCTGACGATGGAGCTGGCCGCTGGGTTGACGGTGCGGCATCTGTCTGCGCCACATTTTCTGGCAACCAAGTTCGAAGCCTATAAGGACCGAGGGCGCAACGACGTGTACCTCAGTCATGACCTTGAAGACATCATGACGGTGATAGAAGGTCGCTCCACGGTCGTGCAGGAAATGGCCGCCGCGCATGAAGCGGTCCTCAAGCACGTAAGCCAATCTGTCGCGGCGCTGTTGGACATGCCAACTTTCCACAACGCACTACCGGGTTTGTTGAGCGACCCGGATCGAGAGCAAACCGTCAAGGCACGGCTGACCCAGATTTCAAAATTGAAAGACGCATGAAAGCCATCCCTGCGACTGAGGCGTGACGAGGTGAAATCAATCTCGCTGGCGCTGTCGGACTACATCCGAGCGCAGGCGAAAGTCCGACATCCAAATTGGCGTAACTCCGCTCAGCCCTACATCGCCCCCTTCATCAGCGCCACCGCCGCGCCCTGCGAATCGATGATGACGCTGAAGCGGCCGATGCCAGGGACGTCGGTGGGGGGCACGGCAACTGCCATGGCGCCCAGTTTTTTTGCCTTGGCAACCGAGGCGTCGCAATCGGCGACGCGGATATAGGGCAGCCACATGGTGG
>JANOTE010000515.1:0-6765 GCA_031416195.1 Rhodoferax sp. | reverse complement strand
ATTCAATGCCCAGCTTTAAAAAGGGAATCTGCTGAAACGCCGCGATGGCCGAATCCATTGAGCGCGCCTTGTATTGCAGCGGCACCAGGCTGCCGTAGATGACAAAAGCCACATAGCCTAGCCAGAGAACGAAGGGAGTAGCCGAGCGATGGTTTTGGATTGTGCTCATAGAGAAAGTAGACTCGCAAGCAACTTTTACTTGGGGTTGTGCGTGAATATATACCGCTATCAAAGTTTATTTTCAGTGCAGCATTTGGGCAGGTGCCTGCTAACCCCAAGCTGGAGCGCGTTGACGGCACGCCGGATCGCTTGACCAACGTACACACGCCCGTGAAGTAGCCCTGCCATCAACCGCTTTGCGCGATGCCGCTAACATTCACGGGGTATCAATCAACTTCTAAAGACTTTCATGCTCGATCAAGACCAAACCAACGACTTCAACGCCCTCTTGCCCGGCCAATCGACCGACGCAGGCACCAGCCGCCGCACCGCGCTCAAAGTGGCTTTGGGGGTGGGCTATGCCGCAAGCGCGATGCCGATCATGGCGCAAACCGCCATCAAAACATCGGCAGACGGCCTGAAAACGGGCGAGATCACGTATGAAGTCAACGGCTTCAGAGTGCCCGCTTATTTCGCGATGCCTGCAGGCAAAACCAACTGCCCGGTGGTGCTGGTTGTACAGGAGATTTTTGGCGTACACGAGTACATTGCCGACACCTGCCGTCGCTTTGCCAAAGCCGGCTACCTGGCGATTGCCAGCGAGCTGTTCGCGCGCCAGGGCGATCCCACCCAATACGGCGAAATCGGCAAGCTGATCGCCGAAGTCGTCAATAAAGTGCCTGATGCCCAAGTGATGGCCGACCTGGATGGCGCAGTGAAGTGGGCGGGCGCCAATGGTGGCGACGTGTCAAAAGTCGCCGTCACCGGTTTTTGCTGGGGTGGTCGCATCACTTGGCTATATGCCGCACAAGGGCCGGTCAAAGCGGGCGTAGCCTGGTATGGCCGCTTGGTGGGTGCACCTAACGATTTGCAACCAAAGCATCCCGTGGATTTGGCTGCCAACCTTCGCGCACCGGTGCTGGGCCTGTATGGCGAGAAGGACACCGGCATCGGGCTGGACACCGTCGAAAAAATGAAAGCCGCGCTGGCCACGGGCAACGCTGCCTCTAAAGCCTCGCAGTTCGTCATCTACCCGGATGCGCCGCACGCTTTTCATGCCGACTATCGGCCAAGTTTCCGAAAAGAAGCGGCAGAGGATGGCTTCAAGCGGGCGATAGACTGGTTCAAAGCCAACGGCGTTTGATTGCACTCCCAGTTCACCGCCGGCATGCTTCTGTAGGGGGTCGTTGCTGCACCTTGCCGTGCTAAGGCACTGTCTGCGGTGCCGCGCCTAGTCTCGCGGCGAACTGGAAGCGCAATGGATAACTGGAGTTCAAAAAGCCGCCTCTCGGGGCGGTTTTTTCATGAGGGCCCGGTTACTGGCTGGTATCTGCGATAATTAAGCTATGACATTGGTAGCAATTCTGATAGGCACTTTGGTCGCCGGCATTGGCAGCGTGTGGCTTGCTGCACTGCTCAGCTTTGGCCTGCTGGCCCGCTACACGCAGCACATGCTCAGCTTGGCGGCAGGCGCCTTGCTGGCCACGGCTTTCATGCACCTGATGCCCGAGGCGTTTGAAAGCCAGGCGGGGGCCAAAGACCTGTTCATGACGCTCTTGATGGGGTTGGTGTTTTTCTTCCTGCTGGACAAGGCCGAGCTGTGGCACCACGGGCACGAACATCACCATGCGCATCATCATCACGATCACGGCCATCACCACGCTTCCCCCAAGCCCGGCAGTTGGGCCGTACTCACGGGTGACAGCGTGCATTGCTTTGGCGATGGCATTCTGATCGCCTCCGCCTTCATCGCCGACATGCGCTTGGGGGCGATTGCCGCGCTGGCCGTGCTGGTGCATGAGATCCCGCACCACATGGGCGATTTGATGGTGCTACGTCAGAGCGAAGGCGGCGGCTCCAGTGATCGAAAAATGGCGCTGATCAAGGTGTCGCTGGCTGGAGCCGTCACCGCAATTGGCGGGTTGGCCGGTTACTGGCTGGTGGATCAACTGCGTGACTATTTGCCCTACTTTTTAGTCGTCGCGTCCAGCAGTTTTATCTACGTCGCTTTGGCAGATTTGATTCCGCAGTTGCAAAAGCGGCTGTCAGCGCGCGAAACGGCGGCGCAGATTGCCTGGCTGGCGGTGGGGATTGGCCTGGTGGCGGCCATCAGCGGGTTGGCCCATGCGCGTTGAATGCGACAATCTGCCCCCCTCCCAATTCATGAACTAAACGCTCAAATCATCCCGCATGTCCAGCAATCTGAATATCCAAGTGCGCCTGGCCAGCGCCAAAGACGCGCAAACCATTGCCGAGCTTCACGTAGAAACCTGGCGCGTGGCCTATGCGGGCCTGGTGCCAGACGATTACCTCACAGGCCTGTCGGTCGACAAAAAGAAGGCCGAATGGCTCGACTCCATCAAATTCGGCGAGCCGCAAGTGATCGTGGCGCTGGATGGCAATGCCATCGTCGGCTTTGCCGGTTATGACCGCACGCGCGACCCTAAAACCAAGCCGACCACGGGCGAAATTTGGGCCATGTACGTCGCGCCAGATTACTGGGGCGAGGGCGCAGGCCTGGCGCTGTGGGATGGCTGCCGTGAAGGCTTGCTTGAAGAAGGCTGCCTGGAAGTCACGCTGTGGGTGATGCTGCGAAACGAGCGAGCGCTGCGGTTTTATGAGCTGGCCGGTTTCAAACGCGAAATGGCCACCGCCAAGACAGTTCCCCTGGGCAGCGGCAAGGTTGAAGAAGTGCGGATGCGGCGCGATTTGAGTTGATTTGCGTGGCCGGGTTAAAAGTTAACCTTTGAGTTAATTTATTCCGTAAAATCAACCCAAATCACTATTTTCACAACGAAATAAGCCTCTAGCTCCCGTAAAATAATCGCAATAAGCTATATAAATAATAGTCATTCAAACTTCGCCGCCAAACTTCTTCACCAAGTTGGCGATGTACTGGTCGGTCATTTTTTCGAACTCGCCTTCCACCATCGGCACCACCACCATCTTCATCAGGCCGGGCAAGGGGATCGCCAGCTCGCCGTTGATTTGAAGCTTCAGGCCGGTGGATTTTTTGTTGTCCGTGATGGCCCAACTGCCCGACACCTGAGCGTTGCCCACGCCTTTCACCGGTGTCCACACGATGCTGCCCTTGGCTTTGTTCGAGATATATTTCGACGCGTAAACGGTCTGCAGGCTGATCGAAGCCACGCCGATTTTCTCCATCTCCCAGCGGTAAACGCCGTCTTTCATGTCCACCAGTTTGTCCACCTTGGGAAAGAAGCTGGCCGAGGTCGGCACATCGGACAGCACGGCAAACACATCGGCAAATTTGGCTTTGACTTCAAGCTCGTAGCCTAGATCAATGGTGACGTTGACGGTCATATAAGTCTCCTATTGGTTTTGAACGGATGGGTAGGAAAGACAAGTTTACAAAGTCTTTTTACAAACGCTTTTCGGCCTTGAGCATTTTCATCATCTGTGCGCCACTCACCGCTTGCCCAAGCGCGTGTGCGGGGATGAGCTTGCACATCGCTTCGTTCAGCGGTGCCGCAAGTCCATTGGCCCGTGCCAGCCGCACCACTGCACCGCACAGGTCGTCAATCTCGGTCACGCGGCCTTGGCTCAAGTCATCCGCCATTGACGAGCGGGCCTGCGCATCCATTCGCAGCATGCGCGCCGCCACCCGCGTGAAGAGCCAGTTGGGCAGGCGCAGCAAATGGGGCAGGGCGCGCGGTGCGACGGGCGTAACCTGCGCGGGGGTGATGCCCGCACGCGCCATCACCGCCAGCGCCTCGCTCTGCAAATCAGCCACCACACGGCGCAGGCTGCGGTCGTGCAGTTGGGCTTGCAGTGGCAGCTCGGACAGCGCGTTCACCGGGTTGTTCAAATTCAGCAGCAGCTTGCCCCATTGAACGGCGCGCATGTCGTCGATCAACTCGGTCGGCAAACCGGCGGCGTTGAAAAGTGGTGCAAATTGTTCACTGATGGGGCTGCGCGCAATGTTCAAGTTGCCAGCGCTGGCGCGATGAACGCGGCTGGACTCAAGCATCACGACGTTGTAGGGAACCATCCCCGCCAGCACCTGCATCTGCGGCGCACCCGCTTGGATGCGGGCCAGGTTGTCCACACCGTTTTGCAGCGACACAATCGTCATGCCCGGCTTGCAGACTTGCGCAATCTCCTGCGCTGCCGCCAGCGTGGCACCGCCTTTGACGCACAGCAAAATCACGCTGGGTTCATCGTCAAGTGCAACATCCCGCAGCGACGTTGCCAGCCGCAGCGCCGCACCTGCCAGATGACCGCTGAAGCCGTTCAAGTCAGACACGGTCAAGCCATTTGCCGCAAGGGCATCGATGATGCGAGGCCGCCCGACAAATGTCACGCGCTGCCCGCCCAGTGCCAGCCGCCCGCCCACATAGCAGCCTACGGCACCTGCGCCCAGAATGATAAAGTTCATCGAGCAATGCTACAGCACCCCCATCGTCCCGCTTCACACAAATGAAGCCCACTTAATCCATGACCATCATCCTCGCCCCCATGGAAGGTCTGCTCGATTTCGTGCTGCGCGATGTGCTGACGCGCGTCGGCGGCATTGACCGCTGCGTGTCCGAGTTCATCCGCATCACCAACACGCTGCTGCCAGACCGCGCTTTCATCCGCGTCGTGCCCGAGCTGATGAACGGCGGGTACACCTTTGCCGGGGTGCCGGTGCGCGCGCAGTTGCTGGGCTCAGACCCGGTTTGTCTCGCTGAGAACGCAGCGCGGTTGGCGGCGTTGGGGCCGCACGGTATTGACTTGAATTTCGGCTGCCCCGCCAAGGTGGTGAACCGCCACGGCGGCGGTGCGGCGTTGTTGCAAGAGCCTGAGCTGCTCACCAAAATCGTCGCTGCCGTGCGCCGTGCCGTGCCTGTACACATGCCGGTATCGGCCAAGATGCGCCTGGGCTTTAACGACGATACACGCGCCGAGGAATGCGCACTGGCCATCGCAGAGGGTGGTGCGGACGAATTGGTGGTACACGCCCGCACCCGGGCTGATGCCTACCGCCCACCCGCTTACTGGAATCGCGTGGCGGATATCCGCGCGGTGGTCAACATCCCGGTTGTGGCGAACGGCGAAATCTGGACGGTTGCCGATGCCGTGCGTTGTCGTGAGATCTCAGGCTGCGACATGCTGATGATCGGCCGCGGCATGGTGACAGACCCAGGCTTAGCGCAGGCCATCACGGGTGAGTCTGCCACTGTCAGCGCAGTCACCTGGCAATATCTGTTGCCCTTCATCGCCGACTTCTGGCGAATCGTCTGCAGCCGCCTGGAGCGCCGCCAGCAAGCCGGGCGGCTCAAGCAATGGCTGAATTTTTTGCGTCGTCGATATCCGGAGGCTGAAGTGGCCTACATGGCGCTGCGCACGGTGAATGATCCGGCGTTGATTGATGTTTGGATGGCTGAGCATTGCTACCGCCAGGAATTACTTGCTGCCTGATCTTGCGAAGCGAGCGGCTTCAATTGCTGCATAGGCTGTTTACCCAAGACTGCGCGAATCAAAATGTTGGCATCAAGCACGATGGCCTTGCTGCTCATGCGCGCTTGGCTTTCGCCTCCCGGGGTTTCGCTTTGGCGTGCACTGCGGTCTTGCGGGCTACTTTGAAGTCTGCAACCACCGCTTCAACATCGACGCTATGCGCTGCCAGCAGCCGATCCAGAGTTTTGCTGGCCTTCCTCAACGCGGAAAGGTCTTCTTCTACCTGACCCAACGTCGGAATGAAATAACCCACGGTCTGGCCGTGGCGTGTAACGGCAACGGGCGTGCTGGAAGCGATGTACCCGGCCAAGTCTGCACGAAATTCCCGAATGCCTATCTTTGCGGTTTCCATGATGTCTGCCTTGTCAAAATCAGTTGTGAATCTGTGTGTACACATTTTACACATTAATTAAACCTGGCTGATCGCCAAACCCATAACTCGAAAGGCTGCGGTCGCAAACAGGCAGTTAACTAGCGACTGGCCACCTTCATGGCCTCCACCACCTTGACGGTTTCCACACTCACGGTCGTCACACGCATCAGCAGGTCGATGACTTTGTCTTTGTAGTCGGCGAAGCGGTAGGTGTCGAACTTCTCGCGGATGGTGGGGTCTTTGGGCTTCTTTTCCTTGTATTGGTCCAGCACCCAGTCGATGGCGCAGCGGTTGCCGAGTTTGTAAGTCCAGGCCTCGGGCGGAACACCGCGCAGCGTGGTTTCACTGTCGAGTGTGATGCTGCCAGCCGCCGCGTCAGAGCGCAGCAGGGCTTTGGGTTGCAGGCCCGCAGCGCGAACCTTGGCGTCGGGCGTGTCGGTGCGTGTGAGCGGGAAGGGCGCAACCTGCTCGTAGCCAATGTGCAGCGCCATCAGCGCCCTGCCCCAGGCCGCCCATTGCCAGAAGTCTTTGTAGAACGGAATGCGGGGGAACTCGCGTTTCAGGTTTTGCGCGTATTTCTCGCGGTAGGCCGGGTTGTGCAGCACGGCGTAGCAGTAGTGGAAGATGGCTTCTTTGGTGATCTTGCGCGCGGATTTTCCTTTGCCGATTTCGTCGAAGTAGTGGGCAGCGAATTGCTTGAGTGCCCAAGCGGTGATGTTGTCGTGGCGAATTCCGTCAGATGCAATTTGGCGGAGTGGGAAGGTCTGTGA
>JANOTE010000514.1:0-4523 GCA_031416195.1 Rhodoferax sp. | reverse complement strand
TGGAGGCCATCACGGGGCCTGGGCTCACGGCAAATTTTCCAATCTGCGTGCCCGGCCAGTTGTGCATGCCAAACACCGCCTCGACCGGGAATTGCTCAAACAGCCCGTCCTTGATCATCTCGCGCGCGCCACCGCCGCCTTCTTCGGCCGGCTGGAAGATCAGGTAAACCGTGCCGTCAAAGTTGCGATTCTTGGCGAAATGCTGGGCCGCCGCCAGCAGCATGGCGGTGTGGCCGTCGTGCCCGCAGGCGTGCATCTTGCCCGCGTTTTTGCTGGTGTGCTCAAAGGTGTTGAACTCCTGCATCGGCAGCGCATCCATGTCGGCGCGCAGGCCAATAGCGCGATTGCTGGTGCCACTTTTGACAATGCCCACCACGCCCGTGGTGCCCATACCCCGGTGAATCGGGATGCCCCACTCGGTCAGCTTCTTGGCCACCAGGCCGGCGGTACGGACTTCTTCAAAACAAAGCTCGGGGTGGGCATGAATTTCGCGCCGGATGGAGGCAATGCCAGCGGCTTGGGTCACGATGGAGTCGATGATCTTCACGGGGAGCTCCTGAAATAGGTTTGAGAACCACAGTCTAGTACGACTTGCGGCCAAGCGGATGTCACGCGCAGTAAACTTCCCATTCCATCTCTCAATCACTGCTGTAGCAGGCGCAGCGACGAAGACAGTGCGCAAGTGACGGCTAGGAGCTGCAACGCCCTACAACATTGATTTAGAGATGGAATCAAGTGCGGACGCGGCCGTCGCCGGTCAGCATCGACAGCTCCACAAACTTCGAGGCGACGTGGTTGGTCGCTGAAAAGCTGACATTGAAGCCGCCGTAAGTTTGGTTGCCCAGCGACTCCAGCCCGGCAATCAGCGACTCACGGGTGATCTTGCCACTGACTTTGCGCAGGCCGTCCGTAAAAACCTTGGCGGCCAGGTAGCCCTCCATGCCGGAGAAGTTGGCCTGCGCATCGCCGCCCGCTTTTTTGACCGCCTCCGCAAATTCGCGCGTGATGGGACGCGCCGCGTTGTAGGGTGATGGCATCACCTGGCTGACCACCACACCCGCGCCGTCCCGGCCCAACTCGTCCGCCAAAGCCTGCGTGCCGACAAAAGACACATTGAAAAACGTGCCACCGAAGCCCGCCTTGCGGGCTGCCCGAATGAAAGCCGCGCAGGATTTGTAGGCGCTGACCTGCAAAATGGCATCAGGATTTGCCGCCAGCAGGGTTTTGACGGCTGCGTCCACATCCACCGAGTTGCGCTCCACCGTCGCCTGCGCCACGGTCTTGAGGTTGCGTGAGGCCAGCGCCAGCACGGTGCCATCCAGCCCGGCTTTGCCATACGCATCGTTCTGATAGAAAACCGCCACTTTTTTGAGATCCAGCGTGATTTGCTGGCGCACGATCAACTCGGTCTCGTCGTTGTAAGAGGCCCGCACATGAAAGATGTACTTGTGCAACGGATCGCGCAGGCTCATGGCGCCAGTGAATGGCGCGAAGAACGGCACCTGCTCCTTTTTTGCCAACGGCACGGCGGCCAGGCTGGTGGGGGTACCGATATACCCAAACAGGGCAAACACGTCCTCATCGATCAGCTTGCGGGTGTTAGCGGCGCAACGGTCAGGCTCGTAGCCATCGTCCATTTTGAGCAGCTCAATACTTCTGCCGCCGACACCGCCCTGGGCATTGAGCTGGTCAAACCAGATATTCGCGCCCCGGTTGAATTGAATTCCCAGTTGAGCCGCAGGGCCGCTGAACGGAGCTGACTGCCCCAGCACAATCTTGCCAGCGCCCTGCGCCCGGGCAGCATTAAAACCAGCCAATGCGGTGGCACCAGTGAGGAAGGAGAATTGGCGGCGTGTAATCATCCTCGGATCATCCGCGTCTGCCCCCACGTACACAATACGTATTTTCCTTTGCTGCGTGAACTCCATCACACCATGAACAGAACTCTGCTTGCCGCGCAAAAAGATTTGCAAATTAGCAACACCACCCAGGTGCTGGGGGCCTGCCCGCACGACTGCCCGGACACCTGCTCCCTGGTCACCACGGTTGAAGACGGCATTGCGCTGAAGGTGCAGGGCAACGCGAACCATCCACAAACCGATGGCGTGCTGTGTACCAAGGTGTCGCGCTACACCGAGCGCGTTTACCACCCCGAGCGGCTGTTGTACCCGCTCAAACGCAGCGGCCCGAAGGGCTTGGGGCAGTTCGAGCGGGTGAGCTGGGACAGCGCCTTGGGTGATATCGCTGCGCGGCTCAAAACCATTGCCCGGTGCTCAACTGATGCGATCCAGCCCTACAGCTACGCAGGCACCATGGGCTCGGTGCAGGGCGAGAGCATGGCGGCAAGGTTTTTCAACAAACTCGGCGCAGCGCAACTGGATCGCACCATTTGTTCTTCGGCCGGCGCGGAAGGGCTCACACAAACCTTTGGCGGCAAAGTCGGCATGCGGGTTGAACATTTTGCGGACGCGAAGCTGATTTTGATCTGGGGCAGCAATTCAATTGCCAGTAACTTGCACTTTTGGCGCTATGTTCAGGTCGCGAAACGCAATGGCGCCAAGCTGATTTGCATCGATCCGCGCCGCTCGGAGACCGCCGAAAAATGCCACGAACACATCGCGCTGCTGCCCGGAACCGACGCGGCGCTGGCGTTGTCGATGATGCACGAGTTGATCCAGAACGACTGGCTGGATCACGACTACCTGGCGCGCTACACGCTGGGCTGGGAGGCGTTGCGCGAACGTGCGTTGCTGTGGCCGCCCGAACGCGCGGCCAAGGTTTGCGGCATCACGATCCCGCAAATCAAGTCATTGGCAAGCGACTACGGAACCTGCATGACGAAGGGCGAGCACGCCGCCATCCGCATGAACTACGGCTTGCAGCGCACGCGCGGCGGCGGCAACGCGGTACGCGCCATTGCCTGCCTGCCCGCCCTGATTGGCGCATGGCGACACCAGGCCGGTGGTGTTTTGCTGTCCACCTCGGGCGACTATGCGCAAAACCAGCGCGCGTTGCAATGCCCTGAACTGCTGGCGGGCAAATCGCCGCGCACCGTCAACATGGCCAGCATCGGCGATGCCCTGTTGCGACCCGCGTCAGACCAGTTTGGCCCGGCGATTCAAGCCATGATCGTCTACAACAGCAACCCGGTGGCGATAGCGCCGGACTCCAGCAAAGTGGTGGCAGGGTTCGCCCGCGCAGACTTGTTCACCGTGGTGCTGGAGCAATTCCAGACCGACACCGCCGACTATGCCGACTACATCTTGCCCGCCACCACCCAAATGGAGCATTGGGATGTCCACAAGAGCTACGGCCACACCGATGTGCTGCTGAACCGCCCAGCCATCGACCCTTTGGGCGAATGCAAACCCAATACGCAGATTTTCCGCGAACTGGCTCGACACATGGGCTTTGCCGAGCCGTGTTTTGCTGATGACGATCTGACGCTGTGCCGCGCGGCGTTTGGCTCAAGCATTGACTTTGAAGAGCTGCTGCAAAACGGCTTTGCGTCGCAAAATCTACCTCCTGCACCGTTTGCACAGGGTGGCTTCCCCACACCGTCCGGCAAGTGTGAATTTTTCAGCGCGCGCCTGGCCGCGCAGGGTTTGGATGGCCTGCCCGATTACTTGGAAAACTACGAACCGTTTGGCTCGTCCACCGATTACCCATTGGCCATGATCTCGCCGCCTGCGCGTAATTTTTTGAACTCCAGCTTCGTCAACGTGACCAGCTTGCGCAGCATTGAAGGCGAGCCGATTCTTGAAATCCATGAGGCGGATGCCAGGGCACGCGGCATCCGCTCAGGCAGCGTGGTGCGCGTCTTCAACCAGCGCGGCGACTACCGCTGCAAGGCAGAAGTCAGCATCCGCGCTCGCCCCGGCGTGGTCAATGGGATGGGCATCTGGTGGCGAAAAATGGGGCTCGATGGCAAGAACGTCAACCAGCTCACCAGTCAAAGACTGACTGACTTGGGCCGTGCGCCAACGTTTTACGACTGTCTGGTGCAAGTTGAGGTGGCTGCCTCTGCTGAGCCTGCTGCGCCTGTTTGAGATCCATGCAAATCAGCGTCCCAAACGTGTCAGCCGCCAAGGCTGCGCAGCGTTCGATTCACATCCTGCATCTGGAAGACTCGGCGGTTGACCATCGACTGGTGCAGCGCGCCTTAACGCAGGCGGGCTTGGCTTTCACATTGGCACGGGTCGAGACGCTGCATGCCTTTGAGCAAGCTTCGCAAAGCGACACGGTGGACGTGATTCTGGCCGACTACAGTCTGGCGGGCTTTACGGCAATAGATGCCTGGACGAGCCTTGTCAAACGCCAGACTCAGCCTCCTTTTATTTTGGTGTCAGGTGCCATTGGCGAAGCGGCGGCGGTGCAGGCGATCCAGTTGGGCATGAGCGACTATCTGCCCAAAAACAACCTGGCCAAGCTGGCGCACGTGATTGCGCGCGCGCTGGAGGTACACGAGGCCCGGCGCGCCCGGGAGCAAGCCTACGCGCAACTGGCTGTGTCAGAACAGAGGC
>JANOTE010000513.1:0-4810 GCA_031416195.1 Rhodoferax sp. | reverse complement strand
AAACTCAGAATCGCATTCGACCTGAAAGAGGATGATTTAATTGAACTGATGTCCCTGGCCGAATTTCACGTTTCAAAAAATGAACTCAGCGCAATATTCAGAAAACCGGGACATAAGCATTATCGGGAATGCAGTGACGATTTTTTGATGGCATTTTTAGTTGGACTGACTTTCCGACTATGGAATTAAGAACGCAGTTATTTGCATGAGCACTATTTTATTGATTGATGACGACGCCAAGTTGCGCGACATGGTTCGCGATTATCTGCTCGAACATGGCTTGCAAGCGCTGGGGGTTGGAAATGCTGCCGAAGCTGATTTGATACTTTCGCGACAAAAAATAGCACTCGCTATTTTGGATATCAATATGCCGGGAGAAGATGGCTTTTCATTTCTTACCCGTATACGCCAACGTCATTGCAACATTCCGGTGCTTATTTTATCCGGCCGAGGTCACGAGCTGGATCGAGTGAGGGGCCTGGATATTGGCGCAGATGATTATCTGGTCAAACCTTTTAGCCCGCGTGAATTACTCGCCAGAGCACAGGCGCAGCTGCGCCGGGCTGGGGGCATGAGTAACGCCCCGCGCGAAATCGCATTTGGTCAATTTCGTTTTGATATTAAAAAAATAGCTCTATTTGATGGCACACAGGAAATTATATTGAGCAGTGGCGAGCGCGCACTCATTAAAGTATTTGCAGACAATCCTCATCGCACGCTCTCTCGCCACACCTTGCTGAGCCTGCTGGGTGATGATTTTGGTGAAAATTTTGACCGCAGCATCGATGTCCGTGTGACTCGTTTAAGGGGGCGCATCAAGGATAATGCCACTTCCCCCAAATATATCCGCACCGTGCGCGGTCAGGGATATTGCTTCACACCCGATCCTATAATTTAATCATGACACTTCAACAGCGCAGTGTTTTTCGCTATACGCTACTGCGTGTCGTCGCGGCAATGTTTGTTTTCGAACTACTGGTCGGCGCACTGGCTTTTACCTTCCTGATGCTTCCCGTGCTGGAGAATCATGCAAGAAATTTTGCCGCACAGATCGACACACCGCAGACTGCTTTATTACCCCACTTTACCGTTCAAACAGAGCCTCCCGCCGATGGTGGACGAAGCTGGTTGCCGTACAATCTGCTGTTAGCGCTTGAGCGGCAACGACTCACTAGCCAACCTTCCGAGGTAAGAGCTGTTGCGGATCGACCCAACTATTACTGGCTTCCACTGCATTCGTCGACTACACGCTATCTGGTGTTTGATCATCGCACGGTGGTGGGTGCAAAGCCAATAAAAACCTTTCTATCATGGTTTACTCTGGCTCTGATTGCAGGGCTTATGATTGCAACCTGGCTAGCCCGCGGGTTATCTCGCCCGATCATGCTATTGCGTAACAGCCTAAAAAATCATTCTGACTCGACACCTCTTGATTCCGCACCAAATGTGGGAATTATTGAACTGGATGATTTACGCCTTGAGTTCGTATCGCTGACCAATAAACTGGCCCACGCCATCGACGACAGAACCACACTTTTGCTGGGCTTGTCGCATGAACTCAGCGCCCCCGTTGCCCGGCTGACGATGGCAATTGAACTTTATGCCCAGCACATCGACAGCGCCAAGCGCGACGACATGCAGACAGACCTGGATGAGATGCGTCGGATTATTGAGCAATTCCTCTCTGCGGCACGCTGTTTGAGCCAGCATGAGCAGCAATACTCACTGATTCACCTGATGACTTGGCTGCAGCAACGGTATCCCGGCAAAACTAATGTACAGGTAGAGATTCCATTGCATGACGCAGCCTATGCCATTAACGCGACCGCGCTGGAACGTATCCTGATTAATTTGATCGACAACGCGTTGCGTCATGCCGCGAATAGCGTCATTTCGGTACAGGTTTTCCAACACCGTGACAAACTTGAATTCACTGTCTCTGATACCGGACCTGGCGTACCCGAGTCCGATATTCCGCGTCTATTCCATCCCTTTGAAAAACGCGTAGCAAGCCAAGGAGTAGGCTTGGGCCTGGCTCTGTCGCGCTTGCTGGCCGAGCAAAACGACTGGGCGCTGGAATTAAAAAACCGTGTTTCGGGCGGCTTGCAAGCCACAATTCTTATTCCGATTGTTTCACCATGAAACAAAGCTGAAACATAGTCACAAGCATACTGCGCGCCTCAATCATTAAGAGGAGTACTGTGAAATGTTAAGCGTCTCATCGTTTGCCCGCATCATCCTGCCGTTAGCGATTGCAGCATTGGCACTCACTGCCTGCACTGGCGGCTCTACAAGCACTGCCACAACTGATATTGGTGGCGGCGCAGGTACCGTCACTCTGATTCACTTCAACGATTTACACGCACATCTGTCGCCCCATCTGGATCGGGTCGCGGTTCCAGCAACTTCTGCCGTGGCAGCCACCACCAGTCTTCAGGAGCGCGGCGGTCTTGCGCGCGCGGCGACGCTCATCAAACAAATTCGCAGCGAAAATCCCAACTCCATTCTGATGAACATTGGTGATACCTATCATGGTGGTGTCGAAGCAATGTTTTCACTCGGCAATGCGGTAGCAGACCCAATGAGCGCATTGGGCGTGGACATAGGCGTGCCCGGGAACTGGGACTTTGCCTACGGCCCCAACGTGACACGTTTGCGCTACGCCTCTCTCACTACGCAAGAAACTTCAGTGTTACAGAACGCATTATCCATCTCAACCGGCGGCCTGATCAGCACGATCAAGAAGCCAAACTTTCCCAACCTTGCGGCCAATGTGTCCTTCACCCAACCCGCAAACAAAGCGGGCCAGCCATTCCTGCCACCAACCTGGACGACCGTACGGGGCGGCATCAAGATAGGCTTCATCGGCATCACCTCCGACATCGTGCCGCGCATGTCCAGCGTGCTCGCAACAGGCTTGAGCTTTGTGCAGGGAGAGGCTGCTTACAAAACCTTGATCGAGCAACAGGCGAAATCACTGCGTGATGGCGGATCACAACTCGTATTCGTGATGAGCGAGCTGGGTATACATCGGGACAAACAACTGGCAGATCACATCAGCAGTGGCAGCGTGGACGTCTTCTTCTCGGCGCACACCCATGAGGCAACCTTTGCGCCTCTTACCTCAACCAGTGGCGCACTCGTGGTGGAAGCGGGCAATGATGGCTACATCGGACGCATGGATGCGACGGTAAAACCTGGTGTAAAACCAATCTTCGTATGGAAACTAATGCCGCTGGACAAAACGATTGCGGAAGATCAAACCATGAAAGCACTGGTCGACAAGGAACGTGCGCCATATCTCGTTGCTAATCCCAATATTAAATTTCCGATGACCTACGCGAATGTCACTCTGTCGCAATCTATCACAGCCGTCATAGGCAAAACCAGCGGCTCGCTCGACCGTCGCCATGCACTGGAAAACACCTTTAACCGTGTTTTCACCGATGCCCTGCGCGCACGCACCGGCACCCAGCTCGCCATGACCCCGGGTTTCCGTTTCGACAGCGTGATCGCCGCCAACGAGTTACTGGAAGACAACACCATCGCTAACGGCGACATCACACTTGAAGACGTGTACCGTTTCTTCCCGGTGATTTACACCATGTCCACCGCTAGCATTACTGGACAGCGTGTCAAAGAGATTGTCGAATTAGGCCTCACCAGCGTGTTTTCCAGGGACGCGTTCAATCAGGGTGGAGGATGGCTTGAGGGATTCTCAGGCATTAACCTGAGTGTTGATGTTGCCGCGACAAATGGCGCACGCATCAAAAATGTTAGCTTGCCAGACGGCAGCCCTCTGCTCGATGCCACCACCTACAGCATCACTGGCTGCACGCGCCCAGACGATTTCCTCACAGGCGCAGACGTGTTGTGCAGTTACCCGGGCTTCACCAATGTTGCAGGCATCACCAACGCCGCCACCGGCAGCCCATATACCGTGCAGGAAATGTTTATCGACCTGATGGCACCTGCAGCGGGCGGCAATGCAATTGTTCCATTGCCAAACGGAACGAACCATCACACGGATGTGAGCAACACTCCAGTCTGGCCACAGACTCCATTCGTGCAACCGCTCTGGTAACAATCCAGGCGCGAATAACAATCGATGATCGCGACACCACGCAGCAGCCAGGAATAAACCTTGTGCTCAGGGTGTGCCCGGATTAAATAATTTCCTGTTCTATTAACTTTCTTCTTCATCTTTCATGCTGGCTTCTTCTGCAAAGACCGGGAATAACAATGGCAGCAGCAGCAAGGTAAATAGCGTGGCCGAAATAATACCGCCGACGATGACTACGGCGAACGGACGTTGTGTTTCTGAACCGATGCCGTGCGAAAGTGCGGCAGGTAATAAACCGATCCCCGCCATAAGCGCGGTCATCAAAATCGGACGCAGGCGCGCAACTGCACCTTCGAGCACACTCTCAGCCATGCCACGCCCGTTGCGCATGCCTTCCATAAATTGCTCCACCATGATCACGCCGTTCTGTACCGAGATCCCAGCCACGGCAATAAATCCAACGGAAGCAGATACAGATAAATGTAAGCCTGCCATACCCAGACCGGCAAGGCCGCCAATCAATGTAAAGGGCACCATCAGAATGATCAGCAGTGCTTTGCGCATTGAACGAAATGCCCAGAAAAGCAGCACGAATATCATCAGCACGGACAATGGCACAATGATCTTGAGGCGCTTGACGGCGCGCTGCTGGTTTTCAAATTGCCCGCCCCAGGTCATGGTGTACCCGGGCGGAAGCTTCACTTGCGCATTCACCTTTTCCATCGCTTCAGCGACAAAGCTGCCCTG
>JANOTE010000512.1:0-4010 GCA_031416195.1 Rhodoferax sp. | reverse complement strand
AGTGATGGCAGAAGTGTTGCCCGCAGAGAAGGCCGCGAAGGTGATGGCACTGAAAGCAGGCGGTCGAACTGTTTTGATGGTCGGTGATGGCGTGAACGATGCCCCCGCACTGGCGGCAGCCGACGTCGGCATGGCCATGAGCAACGGCACCGACGTCGCCATGCACGCCGCAGGCATCACGCTGATGCGCGGTGACCCGATGCTGGTGGCCGCAGCGCTGGACATCTCCAGCCGCACCGTGGCCAAGATTCGACAAAATCTGTTTTGGGCTTTTTTCTTCAATGCAGCAGGCATACCGCTGGCCGCGCTGGGTTATCTCAATCCCGTGGTGGCCGGTGCGGCGATGGCGCTAAGCTCGGTCAGCGTGATGAGCAATGCGCTGCTGCTCAAGCGATGGAAGCCCGAGCCGGGGCTAAAGCCTTCGCCATCGACATGACCTCACTGCCTTCCCTCCTTACCCAAGTACGCGCGTGTACGCTTTGCGCTGCACACCTACCGCTTGGCCCGCGCCCGGTGCTGCAAATGCACGCCAGCGCACGGCTGCTGATTGTGGGCCAGGCACCGGGGCGCAAGGTGCATGCATCGGGCGTGCCGTTTGATGATGCCAGCGGCGAGCGCCTGCGCGACTGGCTGGGAATTACGCGCGACCAGTTTTACGATGCGCGCCAGGTGGCCCTGCTGCCGATGGGTTTTTGCTACCCCGGCACGGGCAAGTCTGGCGACTTGCCGCCCCGGTCTGAATGCGCGCCGACCTGGCGGATGCCCTTGCTGTCGCACCTTAAAAAGCTTCAGCTCACCTTGGTGATTGGTCAGTTCGCGATCGCGCATCACTTACCCAACGAGCGCGGCTCGCTCACCCAGACGGTGCAGGCTTGGCAACATCATTGGCCCAGCGTGCTGCCGCTGCCGCACCCGAGCCCGCGCAATAATTTGTGGCTCAGGCGAAACCCATGGTTTGAACTCGATCTGCTGCCCGTGCTGCGTGTCCGAGTGGCTGATGTTTTAGGGAAATAATTAACCTACAGGTTAATTTGTTTTCCGGAATGACTAAAATGGCTCAAATTATGAAGGAAATCGGCGTCTAGCTCCCGCATCCACTCCACAAAATGCTATGTAATAAATAGCATTTATTTGAAGGATGACAGCGTTTCGTCGTACAGCAGTGCATAAGCTGCGTCGCACAGACATTGTTCACTCAGGCGAAAAGCGGCCAGCGCTGTGGGCAGGGCCGGGTCGTCACGGGCTTGTTCAAGGTCGAGGTCATCGGGTGCAAGCAGCCAGGCATCGCGCACGCGTCGGTCACGCGCGCGGCTGATCATGTCGGCCAAGGCCCAGGCAGGTTGAAGGCGCGCAAGGCTGCCTTCAACGCGTGTTGCACCGTTGGCCACTTTGCCAAACCATGCGTCGGCGCGGCGGGTCAGGGCAAAGCCTTCCACCGCGTAGAGCGGTCCGCTGGCGGGCACGGCTACCTCGGGCAGCGCGAGGATCTGAGTCGTCCAGCCCGCTTCGCGCAGAACGTCTGCACCTGTTTTGATGGCGAGGGGAAACACCCGCTGCAAGGCCGCTTCCAAGTTGGCCTGGCGGTTGCGCACCAGGTTCAAATGCATATCGGCGCGTCCACCCAAGGATCTCACCAGGCCCGCTTTGCGCCAGTTAGCCAGGTAAGTCGAGGCGATTGCCGATGTCCAGCCAGACAGCAGGGTCAGATCACTGCCCGAGAAAATTTCGGGCAAAGCTTCAAGGCGCTTACTGGCGGAGGTGTACCCGCTGTGGGGCTTTGCAATCATGGCCCACCCCCATGCGCGCCTTTTGGAGGAAACCTTGCGGCCATGATCGCAATACCCTCCTCAAGCTTTTGAGTCGCCACCTCAGTCATTGTGGTGGCCACTGCGTTGTCCATCTTCCAGGATGTAGGCAACCAGCGTTTCAAATCTGTTGCAACAGCAGCAGTGGTGTGTACGGCTTGCAGGGCGGACAGACGCAGCCGTGCGGCAGTGAGCCATTTTGCTGCCGTTTGCGCGCGGTCGGTGTTGTCGCCTGGGTAGATATCCAGCCGGGTACACAGCGCGTCAGCGTCTGCGTGCATGGGCTGCTTATCACACAGCCACCAAAGGTCAAAGATGTCTCGTGCCTTCAAACGGCTGCGGGCACCCAGTGCGTAAATTTTGTCAGCCAGAATCTCGTCCAACGTCAACGTAGGCACAAAAGCCTGATTGCCGGTGGGCGATGGAATTGCCTTCACCACCAGCTTGACCGAAGCAAGCGCAGACGCGCTGGTTTGCCACAGTTCGATTTTGACTTTGGCCGAGCCAACGACGTTGGGGCCGGCCAGTGTCACCATGAAAGCATGGGGGTTGCGGGATTCTTTGGCCGGCGCGACGATGACGGCCATGTCCCCCGGCACACCAGGAATAAATTGCAAGCGCCGCTGGACTTCTTTGGACAATCCGTGTAGCGACAGACCGCCGCGCACCATGAAGTCCAGGTCTTCACTGAACCTGGCCGAACCATGCGCTAGGTGCAGGCATGTTCCACCCTGAAAAGCCAACTCGCCCGGCTGCCATCGCCTCGAATCCATCAATGCGGCAAGCGTTGCAGATTGCAAAATCGCGCGAAAGCGTTGTGCGTCGCCTGCCGTCAAAGTTCGTTTTTTGGACATGCTAAGAGTGGCTTGTTAATGTATGAATTATTACATTAATATGATATATTAAATTCAAACAGTTCAATCGGCAAAATTCCCCGAGGAGCAGCAAGAGGTGCTGCGCTGGATTTTGTTCGACAACCACAAATTCACCAGCTACATGGCCACCTACCGATTCATGAAAGCCTTTGGCGCTGCCGCGCCAGACCCGGCGGTGATGGCGTTTTTGCGAAGCCGAATGGACGGCGCATTCGCCATCGTCAACAAGCATCTGGCTGCGTCGGATTTCATGGTGGGCAACGCGCCGACGATTGCGGATTTCTCGATGTGCGGCTATCTGTATTACCCGCTGGAAGAAAGCGGCTACGAGGTTCAGCAGCGTTTCCCCCACATCGGTGCGTGGCTGAACCGCCTGCGTGACGTGCCCGGCTGGGCGCTGCCGTATGACATCTTGCCGGGGGAGCGACTGTTGCCAAAGTGGTGACCGCATTTAACCGTGGCGCAGGCGAGTGTGCGCAGGTAAGCATCGCCTAAATCAAATAAATCTGATTTAATCTGATTTTATAAATTTCTGAGATATCAAGATGCACGCCGTCTCCGCCACCGAATTCGCACGCAACTTCAGCCAGATGCTTGATCAGGTGGAGCATCAGGGTGTCACGATCTCGATCATGCGCAATCAAAAACAGATCGCCACCGTCGTTCCCCAGCTGAGGCACCAGAGCGCCATGGAGGCCTTTGGCGATCTGTACCGACCGTTGGATGGCGCGGTCAATGACGATTGGATGGCGGATATTGCGCGGGTGAACCAATCCCTCAAAGGCAAACTGAACGACAAGGCACATGACCCGTGGCAGTGAAGAAGGTGCCTGCCGGCTATCTGGCAGACACGGGCATCTGGGTCGAGGTGGAGCGTGGTCGTCTGTCGGCGGCAGACTTGGCAACGATCATCGGCAAGGCATCCGTTTATGTGTCGCCCGTCTCCATCGCAGAATTGACGCAAGCGGTTGAAACCCCACCTGACGAGCACGTGCGTGCACGCCGACGCGCTACTGTAAATCGCCTTTTGGACAAAGTGATCTTGCCAATTGACGGAGCCACAGGCGAGATTTTTGGCAAGCTGGCGGCCAGTTTAGTCAAAGCAGGCCGAGGCTCGACGCAAATTCCACCTTGGGCGCATCCGACGAGCGAATCAGCATATGCCCCCGGTTGCTCAGCACCTGGTACAGCAGGTTGTCATCTTCCACGATAGGCCCCGTCGGCAACGGCGGGGACACCTTGGAAAGCGTCATCTCGTCGAGCGGCACATCGTGCTCTGACAACTCGTGGGTTGCGATTTCAAGCAGCCGCTGGGCGCTTTCGATCAGCG
>JANOTE010000511.1:0-5604 GCA_031416195.1 Rhodoferax sp. | reverse complement strand
CAACTCACGCGGCACACCGGTGAAGGCCATAGTTTTGGTGAGGAAGGCCGCGCCGGCCAGGATGAACATGATCATGCAACTGGTTCGGGCCGAGCCCATCAGGGCCTCCCTGAAGTTGTCCCACGTCAACGAACGGCTCCATGCGGCCAACGCCAGGGCACCGACTACGCCATACGCAGCACATTCGGTGGCAGTGGCCCAACCGGCGACCAACGACCAGCAGATGAAGATGATCAGCAAGGCGCAGGGAATCAGATTTTTGGACAGCCGCAGCTTCTCCATGAACCGGGTGTCAGGCTCGGGCGGTGGCATTTTGTCTTTGTTGCGGATCGACCACCAGGCGATGTAGCCGGAGAACAGCAGCATCAGCAAAATGCCCGGTAAGAACCCCGCCAGAAAGATGCGGATGATGGAGGCGTCAGCCGCCACCGCGTAGACCACCATGGTGATCGACGGTGGAATCAAAATGCCCAGCGTACCCGCTGTTGCCAGTGAGCCAATGGCAATGTCTTCGTCGTAGCCGCGCTTTCTCAACTCGGGCAATGACACTTTGGCAATGGTGGCGCAGGTGGCCGCTGACGAGCCCGACACCGAGCCAAAAATGCCACAGCCCAAAATCGTCGTGTGAAACAGCCGCCCTGGCACACGGTTGAGCCAGGGTGCCAGGCCCGTGAACATCTCCTCGCTCAAGCGGGTGCGAAACAGGATTTCTCCCATCCAGATGAACAGCGGCAGCGCCGCCAGCTCCCAACTGGCATTGCTCTCCCAAAAGGCGGAGAACAGATTCATACCCGGCTGCGTGTTGGTAAAAAACGCCTGACCCACCCAGCCGCAGATGGCCAATGTCATCGCGATCCACACGCCGCCTGAGAGCAGCAATAACATCAACAGCAGCAAGATTGCGCCGATTGCGAGAATATCCATGATGGGGTTTATTTGCGGGTGTGGTAAATCAGACTTCTGACGAAAAATCGCCTTTGGCGTGGCGCTCTTCCACCAGACGCACAAAGGTGGGCACGCCGCCACGCACCACAATCACAAACTCATCAACGACCGCTACCAATAGCAGCACGGCACCCAAGGCGAAACTTGATTGCGGAATCCAGATCGGGATTGGTAGCAGGCCCTGCGCTGGTTCGTTGAACTCCCAGCTCTGGAAGGTAAAGCGGCAAGCCCAAAACGCCAGGTAGCTGCAGGCGACTACTGCAATGAACAGGCTGCCCAGCTCCAGCCTGCGCCGCGCTGTCGCGCTCACCCGCTCCAGCACAAGCGTCACGCGCACGAAGTCGCCATGCTTGAACGCGTGCGCCATGGTGAAAAACGCGGCCGCCGCGCACAGCCAGGAGACGATGTCATTGACTGCGCCGGTGGTGAACCCAAATTGCCGACCTAGCGACTGAGCCACCATCAGGACGGAAATCAACGCAATGCAGGTCGCGCCCAGCGCAGCGGCCGCAAGGTAAATCCTGTCGAGCGCTTTGCGCCCCGCCGAATCAACGGCTCGATTGCCTGGAGAGCTGTGCATCATGATGACCTGAGGAGAGTGAGTGCCTTATTTGAACTCAATTTCTCATTGCGCCATGCAATGTTGCGCAGGTTGATGCGGGTGTTAGCGAAGCGCTTTGCTGCTACAACCCAGGGTGCAGACATTGGTGCCGATTGTCGGAATCGAACTGACGACCTTCCGCTTACAAGGCGGGTGCTCTACCAACTGAGCTAAATCGGCACTATGATTATTTTACAGGAGCTTTGGCGCGGTCTTGTGCTTCTCTGATCACTTCACTCGCTTGAGTGCCGGGCGTGGCCCAGCAGGCGGGCGCGGTGGCTTGCCGTTGGGCGACCCGGCATCGAAGGAACCTGGCGAGAGCTGAATGACTTTCGCGTCACGGGCCTTTTGTGATCCCACAGATGGCGTTGCACCAGTATGGGGGACCGAAGCCAACGCCACGGGTCCGGAGTGGCCGCTGGCACCCGGATTGGGGCTATCATTGAAGCCCTGCGATGCTGACATGGGGAACGACATGCCCTGTCCGTTCTCGCGCGCGTAGATCGCGATGACGCGGCTGATAGGCACCATGATTTCCCGCGCAGTGCCTGCGAAGCGGGCCTTGAACTCGATGAAATCATTGCCCAGCTTCAACGCGCTGGTGGCATCAAAGCTGATGTTGAGCACGATTTCGCCGTCTTTCACATACTCGTTGGGCACGCGAACGCTGTCGTCCACCAGTACTGCGACGTAGGGGGTCAAGCTGTTGTCAGTACACCACTCGTACAGGGCCCGAATCAAGTAGGGGCGCGTCGACGTGGTGTCTTTGCTGTCGATCATGAGGGCTACCGTACCAATTTCAGTACCAACTTCAAAATCACTTCCGCATCACCTTTTCAGACGGAGTCAACGCTTCAATGTAAGCGGGCCTTGAGAAAATGCGCTCAGCGTATTTGAGCAGCGGTGCAGCGTTTTTGCTCAGGTCGATGCCGTAGTAATCCAGGCGCCACAACAACGGTGCGATGGCAACATCGAGCATAGAGAAGCTGTCGCCCAGCATGAATTTGTTTTTGAGGAAAATCGGAGCAAGCTGGGTCAGGCGGTCGCGGATGTGGGCACGGGCTTTCTCCAGCACTTTCTCATTCGCCTTGGCCGCGCGCGATTCCAGTGTGGAGACGTGAACGAACAGCTCTTTCTCAAAATTGAGCAAGAACAGGCGAACCCGCGCACGATCAACCGGGTCACCCGGCATGAGTTGCGGATGGGGGAAGCGCTCGTCGATGTATTCGTTGATGATGTTCGACTCGTACAGAATCAAGTCGCGCTCGACCAGGATGGGTACCTGGCCATAGGGGTTCATGACGCTGATGTCTTCGGGCTTGTTGTACAGGTCAACATCGCGGATTTCGAAGTCCATCCCTTTCTCAAACAGCACAAAGCGGCAGCGGTGGGAATACGGGCAAGTGGTGCCTGAATACAAGACCATCATTTTTTGGGACTCCTAGAAAAATTAAAGAGTGGGAGACCGGAACGATCTGCCCACTCGCAGGTATCAACACGCCTGGCACCGAACCATGCGGCGTACCAAGCGGCGTGTTCAATTTACTTCACATCTTTCCAGTACGCAGCATTCAGCCGCCAGGCGAAGACGGTGAAAACACCCAGAAACAGCAAAACCCAAACCCCCACACGAACCCGGTTGCCCTGCGCTGGCTCACCCATCCATTGCAGGTAGTTGACCAGGTCTCCCATGGCCTGGTCGTATTGAAGCGCAGTCAGCGTGCCAGGTGTTAACTGCTCCCAGGCTTTGAAGGTTTTGACCTCGTGACCGTGCTCGGTTTTGACATCAAACACAGGCTTGCGGTTGCCTTGCAACTCCCACAGCGCATGCGGCATGGCGACGTTGGGCAGAGCCAGGTTGTTCCAGCCGGTGGCCTTGGTGTTGTCGGGATAATAGGTGCGAAGATAGGTGTAAAGATAATCTGCACCGGAGCCATGACCAAATGCCGCGCGCGAGCGGGCGATCACTGTCAAATCCGGCGGGTTGGCACCGAACCAGTCTTTGGCCTGCTTCGGATCCATCGCCACCTTCATCGTCTCACCGACTTTGTCAGTCGCAAAAAGCAGGTTGTCCTTGATTTGCTGTTCTGTCAGTCCAATGTCTTTCAAACGGTTGTAGCGCATGTAGGCGGCAGAGTGGCAGTTCAAACAATAGTTGACAAACAACTTCGCTCCGTTTTGCAGCGAGGTCATGTCGTTGATGGTGTTGGGCGCTTTATCCCAGGCGATGCCGCCGGACACGGCCCAGGCACTGCCTGCGAGGCCCAAAGCCATCACCCAGCCCAAGACGCACTTCTTTACCAACTCTGCGGGCTTACTCATCGCACTGCTCGTCATACACATAGTCTTCATCATGGTTGTTGCTGCGCTTCAGTGAGCAGCGAAAGTAACGCGGCTGGGCACGGGCTTGGGCTCGCCCAATTGGCTCCACCAAGGCATCAACACGAAGAAGCCAAAGTAAAACAGCGTACCTACTTGCGACACCCGCTCGCCAATCGCCGACGGCGGCTGCACGCCCAGATACGCCAACACGACAAAGTTAATGACAAAAATCGCGTAGAGGTATTTATGCCAGTCAGGGCGATAGCGGATAGATTTGACCGGGCTGTAGTCCAGCCACGGCAGGAAGAACAGGATGATGACCGCGCCACCCATCACCACCACACCCCAGAATTTCGCGTCGATGGAGAGCATCATGGCCGCAACGCCCAGCGCACCCAAGACAAGAATCGCCTTGAATAACACCGGCATCTTGAACTTCACAGCCAACAGCACCGCGCCGCCCACCACGCAAGCAATCAGCACGTACATGAACTCGCCAGTGATGGCCCGCAACATGGAATAGTAAGGTGTGAAATACCAAACTGGGGCGATGTGCGCGGGAGTTTGCAACGGGTCTGCCGGAATGAAATTGTTGTACTCCAGGAAGTAGCCACCGACCTCTGGGGCAAAGAAAACAATCGCAGTGAAGACCATCAAAAACACGCTGACCATGAAGATATCATGCACGGTGTAGTAGGGATGGAATGGAATGCCATCCAGCGGGCGGCCTTTGGCATCTTTCGGCGCGCCAGGGGCCTTGATTTCCACGCCATCTGGGTTGTTAGACCCCACATCGTGCAACGCGACCAGGTGAGCAACCACCAGACCCAGCAACACCAGCGGCACGGCAATCACGTGAAACGCAAAGAACCGGTTCAGGGTTGCATCGCCCACCACGTAATCGCCGCGAATCAGCAGTGCCAGATCAGGGCCGATGAACGGAATGGCGGCAAACAGGTTGACGATCACCTGCGCACCCCAGTAGCTCATTTGGCCCCATGGCAGCAAGTAGCCCATGAAAGCCTCGGCCATCAAGCACAAAAAGATGGCGCAACCGAAAACCCACACCAGCTCGCGCGGCTTCCTGTAGCTGCCGTAAATCAGGCCACGGAACATGTGAAGGTAGACCACCACAAAAAACGCGGAGGCTCCGGTGGAGTGCATGTAGCGCACGAGCCAGCCCCAAGGCACGTCGCGCATGATGTATTCGACCGAGCCAAATGCCAGCGCAGCATCAGGCTTGTAATGCATCGTCAAGAAGATGCCAGTCACGATCTGGATCACCAACACCAACATGGCCAGCGCGCCAAAAACATACCAGATGTTGAAGTTCTTCGGAGCGTAATACTCCGACATGTGAACTTTGTACGCGTCGAACGCGGTCGGAATCCGGTTTTCGAACCAATTCGTCAGCTTGGCCCCGGCTGACGCATTGGGGGAGATTTCTTTCATTTCTGCCATGATGGGATGCTCTGAAATACTTGCAGGGTTAGCTTGCGGGGTTTAGCGAAATGGCTCTGTAAATCAGACTTTTTTGTCCTCACCGATCAGCAGACGGCTGTCGGAGAGAAACATGTACGGTGGCACTTCAAGATTGTCTGGCGCTGGCTTGTTCTTGTACACGCGCCCGGCAAAGTCAAACGTGGAGCCGTGGCAAGGACACAAAAAGCCGCCCGCCCAGTCGTCCGGCAGCGAGGGCTGTTCGCCGTCGGACAAATTCCAGGTCGGTGCCCAGC
>JANOTE010000510.1:0-1516 GCA_031416195.1 Rhodoferax sp. | reverse complement strand
GTCGGGCTTTCAATTTTTGGATCCGGTACGTCTTCGTAGCGCACGAAGGCACCACTGCTAAGCGTCTCGTCGTACTCGTGCAGCACTGCAGCTTTCATGGCTTGTCTCCTTTGTATTTTGATGGGATAGAAATGCTGCGCTTGCTGCATCCCTTGAATGACACACTTGTGCGTCGCTTCGCTACAGGGGATTAGCAACCACCGTGCCACATGCTTTGACCTCAACTGACCTGTCTCAAGCCATTGATTTAACTGGGAAAGTTGGCGCTTCTGCCGCGGCCGCCAATGGCGATGGGACATAGGGTGTCGCTAAATCGGACGCACGTTGCAGGTTTGTAACGACCACCCACGTCTCGTTTTGCGACAGGGATTTCCCTTTTTCAAGGCGCTCGGCTTGCCGCTCGAACGCTTTTGCCGCAGGACTGGCGCTGCCTCGTTTGGCGCGCGGGTGGCAGCGTTTCCCAACACGGGCTTCATGGGCGTGCCGCTGTTGGTAGCGCTGCTCGGCCCCAAGGCGGCGGGGCCGGCCATCATCACCATTCTGGCGGATTTGCTGGTCATCACCTCGCTGTGCATTGCGCTGTCGCGTCTGGATGGCGCCGATGAACACGGCGCGGCCAAGGCGGCGAAAAACGCACTCAAAGGCGCAGCGATGAACCCGATGCCGTGGGCGATTTTGGCTGGGGCATTGTCGTCAGCCGTCAGCTTGGAGCTGCCCAAGCCCGTCGAGCAGACTCTGGGCATGCTGGCTGATGCGGCCTCCCCTGTGGCGCTGTTCACCATTGGCGCGGTGCTGGCTCGCTCACAAATCCTCACCGCACGCGGGCACGCAGAGCCGCTGGTGCTGGGCGACTATTTGCCCATCGCGCTGATCAAGTTGCTGCTGCACCCCGTGTTGGTTCTCGTGGTGGGTGCGCTGGCCATCAGCCTGGGCGTGCCTTTGGGCAAGTTCGCGCTGACGGTGATGGTGCTGGTCGCCGCCCTGCCCAGCGCCAGCAACGTGGCGATGCTGGCCGAGCGTTACGATGCCGACAGCGCCCGTATCGCGCGCATCATCATGATGACGACGGCGGCGGCGTTTTTGACGTTTTCAGGGGCAGTGGCGTTGTTGACGTGATAAAATTAACCTATGAGTTAATAAATTGATAAATAAACTGGAAATTGCTCAAAATGTGAATGAAATAGACCTCCAGATTTCGTATTTGTTGTATTTATTGCTATTTTTAATGTAGTAATCAGGGATTGAATATCTGTCGCGAAGGTAGGTGGGTGTGATGTTGAAAGGCCTGACCGTTCGCAGTAACAGTGATCAATCTGACCTGAGTTTTTTGTCCGGCCTTGCTGTGCGCTATCTTGGTTGCGGTCATCGCGCAATCGGGCCCAACTTGCACCGTCACCTTGGGCTTAAACTTCTGCGTGCTTATTGAACAACAACAAATTGGGGCGATGCGATGAAGGCCGACGATTCAGTCCGTAGCGGCCTCTTGGCCAACGCCAACTCAGAGGCCACACCCGGC
>JANOTE010000509.1:0-5747 GCA_031416195.1 Rhodoferax sp. | reverse complement strand
CGGTGTTGTGCTGGAAGCCGCGCTTGCCGCGCGCGATCTGCCAAGGGCGTTCAACGCTTTGATGACCTTGGCGGGTACGGCACGCAAGTTCAGCGAAAAGATCTCGGGCATTGCAGTGGTACGTGAGGCGCAGGCGCTGGTGCTGCGGGCGGTGGAGGTGATCAACCAGCACCAGGCCTGGCAACACCAGATGCGCATGGGCCGGCTCACCCGCGTGCTGATCGCCGAGTACGCCGACCTCAAACGCGCACACGGTTGGGTGGACATGAACGATGTGGAGCGGGCGGCGCGTTTCATGCTGGGCGATGCGGTGCTGTCGGGCTGGGTGCAGCAGCGCCTGGACACACAGGTCAAGCACCTGTTGATTGATGAGTTTCAGGACACCAACCCGTTGCAATGGCAGGCGCTGCTGTCATGGCTGGGAAGCTACGCAGGCAGTGGCGGTGGCAGTGCGCCCAGTGTGTTCCTGGTGGGAGACCCCAAGCAGAGCATTTACCGCTTTCGCCGCGCGGAGCCGCAGGTATTCAAGGCTGCGCAGGCCTTTGTGCGGGAAGGGCTTCAGGGTGATTTGCTCAGTTGCGATCACACCCGGCGCAACGCACGCCAAGTGATTACCACGGTCAACACCGTGATGCTGGCTGCCCAGCAAGGTGGCGAATTTGAAGGCTTTCGCATACACACTACCAGCGCCACAACGACGGGGTGGGTAAGCCGGTTGCCGGTCATTTCAAGAGACGCACCAGACGCAGGCGGATTACAGCGGCCAGAAGGCGCGTGGCGCGACAGCCTGACCGAACCCCAGATACGGCCCGAGGAAACCCTGCGCACGCTGGAGGCGCGTCAGGCCGCCTGCTGGATTGCCGGGCACATCGCAGGCGGAGTGAGACCGCAGGACATCATGGCGCTGTCGCGCAAACGTGCCAGCTTGGCGCCGTTGCAAGACGAGCTGCGCAAGTTGCACATCGCTGCGCAAATTGGCGAAAACACCGAGTTGATGGACTGCTGCGAGGTGCAAGACCTGGTGGCGCTGCTGGATGTGCTGGTGTCGCCGCAGCACGATCTGTCGCTGGCGCGCGTGCTCAAGTCGCCGCTGTTTGCGCTGGGTGATGAGTCGCTGGTGCAGTTGGCAGTGCTGCAGCGGCAGGAGGGCGGCACATGGTTTGATCTGCTGCAAAGTCCCAAGCTGCCCGACGACAGTTTGAAGTCCGTGGCCGCTTCACTTGCGCGTTGGAAAGTCTGGGTTGACCAGTTGCCGCCGCATGACGCATTGCAGGCTATTTTTGACGATGGCGACGTGCTGGCCCGCTTCGCCGTTCAAGCGCCAGCGGTGCAGCGCCGTGCCGTTCTGAGCAACTTGCACACCCTGCTCAGCGCGTCGCTGCAACTGGGTGGTGGGCGATTTGTGACACCGTATGGCTTTGTGCGCGCGCTGAAGGCGGGGGGTGTGAAGGCCCCTGCAGCCGTGGTGGAGACGGCGGTCAGGCTGCTCACCATCCACGGTGCCAAGGGCTTAGAGGCCGATGTCGTGCTGCTGCTGGACACCGACACCAAAGAGCGCAACCCTGACTCCATGGGCGTGCTGGTCGAATGGCCGGGTGAGCGCGCTGCGCCGGTGAAGTTTGTCTTTTTGGCCAGCGAAAGCAGTCCGCCTGCGTGTGCCGTGCAGACGCTTGAACTGGAAATCGCCCAGCGCCAGCGCGAGGAGATCAACACGCTTTATGTCGCCATGACTCGAGCCCGAACCGGCCTGGCGCTGTCAAGTATTGAACCGGCGCAGCCGAATGGGCAAAGTTGGTGGGCACGCTTGAGCGCAATGCCAAGCATCTCCGAGCACTCGCTGGAGGATGCAGTGACTGCGAGCGATGCCAGCTTGATCACCCCTGAAACCCAGTTTCTGCTGCCTGAGTTGCCCCCGTTGACCATAAGCGCCAGAGTGCTTGATCCTGCACCGAGCGGCGCGACATCTTTTGATGATGCCGATGCCGCTGGTGACTCAGCCGGTACCCGCGTCGGCAAGGCCATGCACCGCCTGCTGGAATGGGGCGATGCCAGCGCGCTTAACCTGCAGGCCGCTGCGCGCGAGTTTGAGCTGTCGCCGCCGCAGGCGCTTGATGCGCAGTCCATGGCGCAGCGCATTTTGCAAGGTGAGGGTGCCTGGGCGTGGGACGTTGACTTGATCGCTTGGCAGGGCGACGAGGTGGAGCTGATGTATCAGGGCGCGCTATTGCGCATCGACCGCTTGGTGCAGCTCAGCAGCAACCAAGAGTGGTGGGTGCTGGACTACAAATCCAACGCCGCGCCGCAGCATGATCCTGGTCTCGTGGCGCAACTTAGCTGCTACCGTGAGGCCGTGCAGGCGATTTACCCCAGCGCCGTTGTACAGGCTGCGTTCCTGACAGGTCAGGGATTGATGAATGCTATATAATACATAGCTAATCGTGCATATTATTTGAGGGCTAGAAGTGTTTTTTGTTACTAATTTGGTCGTTTTTGGTCGTTTTTGGTCAATTTTTCATAAAAATTAACTCGGAGGTTAATTCCATGAGTCATTCAAGGCATCAGCCAGAATTTTCAGCGAGTGCGCAGTTTTGAAACAGTATTCAAGCAAAAGTGGGAAGGCGAGCATTGCCATCGTCGGCGCTGGCCCGGCGGGTCTCATGGCGGCCGAGGTGCTGGCCAACGCCGGTCATTTGGTGGCGATTTACGATGCCATGCCCTCGGTGGGCCGCAAGTTCCTGCTGGCGGGCAAGGGCGGTCTTAACCTGACGCATTCCGAGCCTGCTGATATTTTTGCCTCGCGTTATGGCCTGCGTCAAAGCGTGGTGGAGCCCTGGCTTGCGCAATTTGGTGCGACCCAAATCCGCGACTGGGCCAAAGGGCTGGGCATCGACACCTTCGTGGGCACCTCGGAGCGCGTGTTCCCCTCCGACATGAAGGCCGCGCCCCTGTTGCGCGCGTGGTTGCGCCGCCTGCGCCCGCATGCTCAGTTTTACGCGCGACACCGCTGGACGGGCTGGGCCGGCTTGGGCACAGAGGGTCTTCTGCAGTTCGATTCGCCAGCGGGCCAGGTTCAGGTTCAGGCAGATGCTGTGGTGCTGGCCATGGGCGGCGGTAGCTGGTCGCGCCTGGGCTCTGATGGTGCCTGGGTTGCGCCCCTGCGTGAGCAGGGCATTGGCATCGCGCCGCTGCGTCCGTCCAATTGCGGCTTTGACGTCTTGGGTGGCTGGAGCGAGCATTTCAGCAGTCGCTTCGCCGGGCATCCGTTCAAATCGGTGGCGATCAGTTTCACCGATTCAAGGGGCCAGACGTTTGCGCGCAAAGGCGAGTTCGTCGCCACCGCAACGGGTGTTGAGGGCAGCTTGATCTACGCCGCTTCAGGTCAACTGCGCGATGAGATTGCTGCACAGGGCGGCGCGACTTTTCAGCTCGATCTTCTGCCAGATCGCAGTGCGCAGAAGGTGCTGACGGAGGTCAATCACCCGCGCGGTTCGCGCTCGCTCTCAAGCCACCTGAAAAGCCGCCTGGGGCTCGAAGGCATCAACAGTGCGATCCTGCATGAGTGCTTGAGCAAAGACGACTTCAACCAGCCCCACAAGCTGGCCGCTGCGATCAAGGCGCTGCCGATCACCCTGAGCGCAACACGCCCCCTCGACGAAGCCATCAGCAGCGCAGGTGGCGTGATGTTTGAGGCGCTGGATGCGCAGCTCATGCTGACGAAATTGCCAGGCGTTTTCTGCGCCGGTGAAATGCTGGATTGGGAGGCCCCCACCGGCGGCTATTTGCTCAACGCGAGTCTTGCCAGTGGCCGCCAGGCTGGGCAGGGCGTGGTGAACTATTTGGCAAGACCGCACCGACTAGAACCTTCCTGAGCAGGAGTTGCGCCATGCGCTAGTTACAGCCAGGGTTCTAGCCAACCCAAGGCAGCGGACGTGCCGCCTGCTTGTGCGCCGTGCTTTGGCCGGTATTCGCAGCCAATCCAGCCGTCCCAGCCACAGGTTTTTGAGACCTCGTCAATCACGCCAAATAGATAGGGGTTGTTGATTTCCCCAAGATCCGGCTCATGGCGCTCGGGCACGCCTGCAATTTGGAAGTGGCCAACACGGCCTGTCGGCAGATAGGTGCGGATTTTGCTGGCCACATCACCCTCCACAATCTGGCAGTGGTACAAGTCCATCTGCACCTTCAAATTGCTGGCACCGACTTCTTTGATGATGTCGTGCGCATGGTCTTGACGATTCAGAAAAAACCTTGGAATGTCCCGCGTGTTGATCGGCTCTATCAGCACGTCACGGCTCGCCTTGGCCGCTTGCGTTGCCGCCCAGCGCAGGTTGTCGATGTAGGTGGCCTGCACGTTGGCACGCTCCTGCCCTGGCGGCACAAGACCCGCCATCAGGTGGATGCGCGGGCAGTCCAGCACATCGGCATACTCAAGCGCGATCTGAACGCCATGGCGGAATTCCTGCGTGTGAGCTGGCAGACAGGCGGTGCCGCGCATGCCCGCCTCCCACACGCGCGTGTAGCCCTCACGGTTTAGGCCTCCGGGGGGCATATTGAACAGCACTTGCTGAAGGCCATTGGACTTGAGCCGGATAGCAATCTCGCCCGCATCCCACGCATACGGAAGCAGAAATTCAACCGCCTTGAAACCATCTTTGGCAGCCGCATCAAAGCGATCCAGAAACGGCAGGTCGGGGTACATCATCGACAAGTTGGCGGCGAATTTGGGCATGGTGTGAAACGGAAATAATTTGTAGGCAATTTACCAGCCCGCGCCGAACACCTTGCGCAGCTCGTCGAAATTGGTTGTTTTCGACTGATTTTCAATATAAATTAACCTGTAGGTTTCGTGGAACCACAAGGAATTAGCGCTGTAACTGTTGGTTACAAACATCGTTTCAGGGCCTATTGAACGCCGCTATGGGCAAATACTTAGCAGTTTGGCATCTGCCTCGCCTAAAATTTGGACTGCTGAACCCTCAAAAGCCCCGATCGGACGCACTCCCCATGGAACACGACACCACAATGCCCTCGATCTTGGGCCCCCAGAGTGGCTATGACAACGGCTCCGAGCGCGCCGCCCGTGAAAAAGATGAGTCGGGCCGGGCTAGCCCGGTCATCAAACTGGTTTTTTGGGCGGCTATTGGAGTGCTGCTGGTCGGTGTGTACCGATTCGTGGCGAAATGATCTCTTCGCTTGCTTTTCAACAGACCAGCGGCAAAATCAGTTGAAGAAAAGGGGGTTGACGAGCCTTGACCCCGGCACTGGCTTCACAGTTAGAGCTGCTTGGTTCCCCACCTGACTCGGTTGGCCACTTCACCATGCGGGAAGGCCCGTCGACACGAATTGTACCCCGGTGCGCACCGTAGAATCGTTGCATGTCTTACCTCGTGCTGGCCCGCAAATACCGCCCCCGGAACTTCTCCGAGATGGTCGGGCAGGAGCATGTGGTGCGGGCACTGTCCAACGCGCTGCAAACCCAGCGGCTGCATCACGCCTACTTGTTCACCGGGACGCGTGGTGTGGGCAAGACGACGGTGTCGCGCATTCTGGCAAAGTCTTTGAATTGCCAAGGCGCAGACGGGCAGGGCGGCATTACTTCTACGCCGTGCGGGGTGTGTCAGGCCTGCACCGACATCGACAGTGGCCGTTTTGTCGATTACACCGAGCTGGACGCTGCCTCCAATCGGGGTGTCGATGAAGTGCAGGCCCTGCTGGAGCAGGCGGTCTACAAACCGGTGCAAGGCCGC
>JANOTE010000508.1:0-7956 GCA_031416195.1 Rhodoferax sp. | reverse complement strand
TGGAGCCGTTCGTTGACGTGGGACAACTTCAGGGAGGCCCTGATGGGCTCGGCCCGAACCAGTTGCATGATCATGTTCATCCTGGCCGGCGCGGCCTTCCTCACCAAAACTATGGCCTTCACCGGTGTGCCGCGTGAGTTGGCCGTGTGGGTCGATTCACTTCACCTCTCGCCGTATGCGTTGATCGCCTGCCTGGTGGGCGTTTACCTGGTACTGGGCACGGCTTTGGATGGCATCAGCATGATCGTGCTGACAGCGGCCGTGGTGATGCCGATGATCCAGAAAGCCGGGTTCGATTTGATCTGGTTTGGCATCTTCGTCATCCTGCTGGTGGAGATTGCCGAGGTCACGCCACCCGTCGGGTTCAACCTGTTCGTGCTGCAAAACATGACCGGAAAGGACAGCACCGTAATCGCCAAGGCCGCTATTCCGTTCTTCTTCTGTCTGGTGATCTGCATTGCGTTGATCACCGTGTTTCCGCAGATCGTGACGGTGGTGCCAGATTGGGTGATGGGTGCTGCAAAGTGAAATGACTGACTTCCAACCCAAAAAAAATCATGCACGACAAGTTTTCAAAATCAACTGACGTGGCGCACGACAAGCGCTGGCAATTCTGGATTGACCGAGGCGGCACATTCACCGATGTGGTGGGCAAGCGGCCTGACGGCTCCTTGGTCACGCACAAGCTGCTCAGCGAAAACCCCGAGCAGTACAAAGATGCAGCGGTCGCTGGCATTCGCCACTTGCTGGGCTTGAAGCCGGGCGAGCCCATCACGACAGCGCAAGTTGAGTGCGTGAAGATGGGCACCACCGTCGCCACCAACGCACTGCTGGAACGCAAGGGCGAGCCCACGCTGCTGGTCACCACGCGCGGCTTTCGTGATGCGCTGCGCATTGCGTACCAAAACCGCCCGCGCCTGTTTGACCGCCACATTGTGCTGCCCGAGCTGCTTTACAGCGCGGTGGTGGAAGCGCAAGAGCGCATGGGTGCGCATGGTGACATGATAGAACCGCTGAATGAAACACTATTAAAAGAAGAGCTTTCTACGCAATATGAACGAGGGCTGAGATCGGTTTCAATTGTTTTCATGCATGGCTACCGCTACACAGACCATGAAAAGTCCGCCAAGCGCATCGCGCAGCAAGTCGGCTTCACGCAGATCAGCACGTCGCACGAAACCAGCCCGATGATGAAGTTCGTCAGCCGGGGCGACACCACCGTGGTGGATGCCTACCTCTCGCCCATTCTGCGGCGCTACGTAGAACAAGTAGCGGGCGAGATGCCTGGGGTAAAACTGTTCTTCATGCAGTCCTCCGGGGGCTTGGCCGATGCGCACATGTTCCAAGGCAAAGACGCGATATTGAGCGGCCCGGCTGGCGGCATTGTCGGGATGGCACGGACAGCGGAGCTGGCGCATCGTCATGACTCGGCAGCGATTGCAGGGCCTGTGAAGGTGATCGGGTTCGACATGGGCGGTACGTCCACCGACGTATCGCACTACGCAGGCGAGTTTGAGCGCGAGTTTGAAACGCAGGTGGCCGGTGTGCGCATGCGCGCGCCGATGATGAGCATCCATACCGTGGCGGCGGGTGGCGGCTCGATTTTGGCATTTGATGGTGCGCGCTTTCGCGTCGGGCCGCAAAGTGCCGGGGCCAACCCTGGGCCTGCCAGCTACCGCCGGGGCGGCCCACTGGCGGTGACCGATGCCAACGTGATGGTGGGCAAAGTGCAGCCGCGCTACTTCCCCAAGGTGTTCGGTGCCTCGGCCAACCAGTCGTTGGACGATGTGGTGGTGCGCGAAAAATTTGCCTTGCTCGCAAGCCAGACTGGGCGCAGCGCAGAAGACGTGGCCGAGGGCTTCATCAGCATTGCTGTGCAACAAATGGCCAATGCCATCAAGAAAATATCTGTTGCGCGGGGCTACGACGTTACACGCTACACGTTGCAGTGCTTCGGTGGCGCGGGCGGGCAGCATGCCTGCCAGGTCGCTGATGCGCTTGGCATGACGCAGGTGTTTGTGCATCCGCTGGCGGGTGTGCTCAGCGCGTACGGCATGGGGTTGGCGGATCAATCCGTCATTCGTGAGCAAGCGGTGGAAGTCAAGCTGCAAGCAACGGCGCTGGTGGACATCGCGCGGCGGCTGGATGCGCTGGTAGGCGTGGCGCAAGCGGATCTAAGCAATCAGCAGCTCAGCAGTGGCAACGTCACCACACACCGCCGCGTCCACGTGCGTTACGAAGGCAGCGACTCAGCGTTGATGGTGGCGTTTGGTTCGCTCGAACAAATTCAAACCCGGTTTGAGGCGGCGTACCACCAGCGCTTTGCCTTTCTGATGCAGGGCAAGGGCTTGGTGGTGGAAGCGGTATCGGTTGAAGCGGTGATTGCAGGCGATGCCCCGGCCGAGCCGCGCTTGGCCTTGCACGAAGCGCGTGAAGTGCCGCGCCGCGAGACGGTGCGTATGTACTCCGGCGGGCAGTGGCATCAGGCCGCCTTGGTGGTGCGGGAAGACCTGCGTTGCGGGGACATCATTCCCGGCCCCGCCATCATTGCCGAGAAAAACGCCACCACCGTGGTGGAACCCGGTTGGGAGGCCAGTTTGACGGAATTTGACCACCTGGCTCTCGTTCGCCATACACAACGCGCTATTAAATTTGCATCAGGCACAACGGCAGACCCGGTGCTGCTGGAGGTCTTCAACAACCTGTTCATGAACATTGCCGAGCAGATGGGCTTGCAACTGCAAAACACCGCCTACTCGGTCAACATCAAAGAGCGGCTTGATTTCAGTTGCGCACTGTTTGATGCACAAGGCAATCTGATTGCCAACGCGCCGCACATGCCCGTACACCTGGGCTCGATGGGTGAGAGCATTAAAACGGTGATCCGTGAGAACGCCGATACGATGCAACGCGGTGACGTGTTTGTGTTGAACGATCCCTACCACGGCGGCACGCATCTGCCAGACATCACCGTCATCACGCCGGTGTATCTGGAAAGCTCGGGTTTCGAAAAGCCGCTGTTTTACGTCGGTTCGCGCGGCCACCATGCAGACGTGGGCGGCATCACGCCGGGTTCCATGCCGCCGTTTTCAACCCGTATTGAGGAAGAGGGCGTGCAGATTAACAATGTCAAGCTGGTGGCCCAAGGCGTGCTGCAAGAAGCAACCATGCTCGCCCTGCTGCAAAGTGGCCAGTACCCGTCACGCAACCCGCAGCAAAACATGGCCGATCTGAAAGCGCAGATCGCCGCCAATGAAAAAGGCTTGCAGGAGCTGCGCAAAATGGTCGATCAGTTTGGCCTGAATATCGTGCAGGCCTATATGGGCCATGTGCAGGACAACGCCGAAGAGTCAGTGAGACGTGTGATTGAATTAATGGGGGTCAGAACCCAATCAAATACTTTCACCTTGCCCCTGGACAATGGTGCGCAAATTCAAGTCGCCATTCGCATTGACGTGAAGAACCGCAGCGCTGAGGTTGATTTCACCGGCACATCGCCGCAGCAGCTCAACAACTTCAACGCGCCGACCGCCGTTTGCATGGCGGCGGTGCTGTATGTGTTTCGCGCACTCGTGAATGACGACATTCCCCTGAACGCAGGTTGTCTCAAGCCCATTAAAGTCATCATTCCACCAGGCTCGATGTTGAACCCGAACCCGCCTGCGTCTGTGGTGGCCGGTAATGTGGAGACTTCTACCTGCATCACCAATGCGCTGTTTGGCGCGCTGGGCGTGATGGCCGCCAGCCAATGCACCATGAACAACTTCACCTTTGGCAACGCGACCCATCAATACTACGAAACGATCTCAGGTGGCTCGGGCGCGGGCGCGCTGATTAACGGTGACGGTAAATTTGCAGGGGGCTTTAACGGTACAAGCGTGGTGCAAACCCACATGACCAACTCTCGCTTGACGGACCCCGAAGTGTTTGAATTCAGGTTCCCGGTGCGTCTGGAGAGCTATGAAATTCGTCAAGGCTCGGGCGGTGCGGGTCGTTGGCACGGCGGCAATGGCGGCGTGCGGCGGGTGAAGTTTTTGCAGGCGATGACTGCTGGCATTTTGTCCAACGGCCGCGTGCATGGCGCATTTGGGATGGATGGCGGACTGTCCGGCCAAGTCGGCATCAACCGCGTGGTGCGCGCGGATGGCCGGGTCGAAGCGCTGGGCCACATCGGCCAGGCAGAGATGCACCCTGGCGATGTGTTTGAGATTCACACGCCGGGCGGCGGCGGGTTTGGCAAACCCGTCAAGTAGTGCAAAGTCAGAGTCCCAAAGTCAGAGCGTAAGGATCGTGCAGCCCGTGGTCTTGCGCGCTTCCAGATCGCGATGCGCTTGCTGGACGTCAGCCAATGCGTAGCGCTGGTCGATGCGAATCTTCACCGCGCCGCTGGTCACGGCGGCGAACAGATCGTCCGCCATGATCTGCGTGGTTTCGCGCGTGGCGATATGGCTGAACAAGGTTTGACGGGTCACATACAGCGAGCCCTTCGCGCCTAACAAACCCGGTGAGAACGCGGGCGCAGGGCCAGAAGCGTTGCCAAAACTCGCCATCAAACCAAACGGCTGCAAGCAGTCCAGTGACTTGTCCCACGTGTCTTTGCCGACCGAGTCGTAAACCACTTTCACGCCCTTGCCGCCAGTGATCTCCTTGGTGCGCGCCAGAAAATCTTCCGTGGCGTAGTTGATGGCGTGCGCAGCGCCGTGCTCTTTGGCCAGCGCGCATTTGGCATCAGAACCTGCTGTGCCAATCAACTGCAAGCCCAGCGCCTTGGCCCATTGGCAGGCTATCAAGCCCACGCCTCCGGCGGCCGCGTGAAACAGCACAAAATCCCCTGTCTGCAAGCCGCCTTGGGGCAAGGTGCGCTTCAACAGGTACTGCGCGGTCAGTCCTTTAAGCATCATCGCGGCACCGGTCTCAAACGAGATCGCATCCGGCAGCTTGCAGACGCACTTGGCGGGCATCACGCGCATCTCGCTGTAACTGCCCGGTGGGTTGCTGGCGTACGCCGCGCGGTCGCCCACTTTCAAATGCGTCACGCCTTCACCCACGGCTTCCACCACGCCTGCGCCTTCCATGCCCAACTGCAGCGGCATCGCCAACTGATACAGGCCGGTGCGTTGGTAGACATCGATGAAGTTGAGCCCCACTGCTTTGTGGCGGATGCGAATCTCGCCGGGGCCGGGCTCGCCGACGGTCACGTCAACGAGTTTCATTTCTTCGGGGCCGCCGTGGCGGTCAATGTGAATGGCTTTTGTCATGGTGATCGTCCTCAATGTTCGGTAAAAGTAACCGCCCCTGACTGTACGAGATTTCCCGCGTGGTCTGCGGTTAAGAGGTAAAGTCAAACGCATTAAAAACATTCAGGTGTTCTCAAATATGACTGATCTGTTTGAAAACCCCATGGGCTTGATGGGGTTTGAGTTTGTGGAATTCGCCTCGCCCCAAGCGGGCCTGCTGGAGCCGATTTTCGAGCGCATGGGCTTCACGCTCGTCGCCAAACACCGTTCCAAAAACGTGGTGCTGTTCCGTCAGGGTGACATCAATTTCATCGTGAATCGCGAACCGAAAAGCCTGGCGGGTTACTTTGCGGCTGAGCACGGCCCCTGTGCGTGCGCCATGGCGTTTCGCGTGAAGGATTCGCACCACGCCTTTGCGCGTGCGCTCGAACTTGGCGCGCAGCCGGTTGAAATCAAGACTGGCCCAATGGAGCTGAACCTGCCCGCTATCAAGGGCATTGGTGGCGCACCGCTGTATTTGATTGACCGTTTTGAAGATGGCAAATCGATCTACGACATTGACTTTTTTTTCGTCGAAGGCGTGGATCGCCACCCGGTGGGCCATGGCTTGAAACTGATCGATCATTTGACCCACAACGTCTACCGTGGCCGCATGGCGTTTTGGGCAGATTACTACACCAAGCTCTTCAACTTCCGTGAGATTCGCTTCTTCGACATCAAGGGTGAATACACCGGGCTCACCTCCAAAGCCTTGACCGCGCCTGACGGCAAAATCCGCATCCCGCTCAATGAAGAGTCACGCCAGGGCGGCGGGCAGATTGAAGAGTATTTGATGAAGTTCAACGGCGAGGGCATTCAGCACATCGCGATGATTTGTGATGACCTGCTGGCCACCGTAGACAGCCTTGCGTTGGCAGGCGTGCCGCTGATGTCGGCACCGAGTGACAGCTACTACAACATGCTGGAAGGCCGCCTACCGGGGCACGGCCAGCCGGTGGCGGCGCTGCAAACGCGTGGCATTTTGATGGATGGCAGCACCGAAGGAGGCGTGCCACGACTGCTACTGCAAATTTTCTCGCAAACCCAGCTCGGTCCGGTGTTCTTCGAGTTTATTCAACGCAAGGGTGACGAAGGCTTTGGCGAAGGTAACTTCAAGGCGCTGTTTGAGTCGCTGGAGCGGGATCAGATCAAGCGCGGGGCACTGGAGTTGGCGTGAAACCCGCCAAAAATCATGCGCGTGCCCGGCTGGTTGCAGAAACAAATTCAATGCGCAGCCAGCTCGAACTTCATGATGGCGAAATCGTCCCGCACATGTTCATGCTTGATTGCACCGAGACGCTCGTAAAAACCCGGCCCGTCGGTGCCAAAGTAGACGGTATTCGTTGCTAAGCTTGCGGTGTTTTCAGGCGAACAAGGTGCTTTCGCCGCCACCAAGGCGCGGCGCGCGAGAATACCCTCAGCACTCCCACCAGCGGAACAGCGCCCGAAGCATTCAGGCGCGCACACCGGCTCGGCTCAATCGACGCCTGACCCCGGTGCGCGGGGCGGGCTGGGTGATGGAGTGGCTGCCGTGTACATCACATTGATCCGTGCGACGTATTTCGGCACCGGGCCGTGCACCGGGCAGCCGACATGCAGCACCGATTGCAACCCAAAGCCGTGGCGGAAGAAGAGCGCGGAGCCCTTGACCGGTCGTACGTCGTAGCTGCTGCCGTCGGGTCGGTACAAGCGCGTGTAGCCGCCTTGCACGTCATCTTCGGGCCCGTTCAGGTACAGCAGCATCGTCAGGCAAGAGCGCAGGTGCCCAGGCCACTGCAGCATGCGGCGCCGCTCGGCATCGAGCGAAAAGCCGGGCCACTCACCATCTGTATGGCGGTTAAACACATCCCCGTTATCGTAGCGATACATGTTGAGCCGCTCGGACAGGCGAGGGTGCAGCGTCATGCCGTCGATCTGGGCCGGCAGCAGCCTGCTCATACGCCCGAACAAGGGGCCAAGCAAACCGAGGTCGGCCACCCAGTGCGCCGTCTTGTTCATGCGCATGCCGGGCGGGGTGGCAATACCGGGTGCTTCGCTACGATAACCAAATCGTTCGCTGGCTTCGACCACTGCGTCGGCTTCGGCGGCGGTCAACAGGTTGCGAATCTCGAAGGCGAGCAGCCCGCCGAGTTCGATGTCGTGACGGGTCGGATGCAGCCCAGCGTCGGTGCGCAACGACAGTTGCAGTGGCGGCGTCACGAACGCGTGGATCGGCGTGTCGGGCACAACGCCGCCTTGCGGCAGCGAGCCGGGCAACAACGCGACGCTGCGGTGCGCTGGCCACTGCGACTCGGCGCTGCCAGCGGCAAGAGTGGCCATCACCACACCCCCACGTTCGGCATCGATGTCCACGGCTCGGCCAGCGCCAGCGCGTGGCCAGCCTGCAGCAATTCGATCGAGATGCCGTCGGGCGAGCGCACGAACGCCATACGACCGTCGCGTGGCGGGCGGTTGATGGTCACACCGTGCGCCAACAACCGTTCGCACGCGGCGTAGATGTCTTTGACCTCGTACGCGACATGGCCAAAGTTGCGGCCACCGGCGTACACCTCTGGGTCCCAGTTGTGCGTCAACTCGATTTCGGACTCCGGCTGACCCTGCGGGGCGAGGTAGACCAGCGTGAAGCGCCCGGCCGGCACGTCGCCGCGGCGTGTGACCTCCAACGCGAGCGCGTCGCGAT
>JANOTE010000507.1:0-11285 GCA_031416195.1 Rhodoferax sp. | reverse complement strand
CCCTGGCCTTTGCTCTGGCTTTCACCATGTCCTTCTGCACCCTCTTCACCACTGTGTTCAGCCAGTGCCGCCACCAGCAACTCCAGCTTGCCGCGCTTGCGCTCCTGGCCAATCCAGCGCTGCTCGGTCTGGCTGAACTGGCGCTTGCGGTGAAGCACTATGAAGCGCGGTGCGGCGACGGGTGTGTCAGTACCCTCAACGTGAGATGGATAAAGCGCATTGAGTGCCTTGATTTGCGCCACCGCGCCGTCCAGCAAATCGCCGTCGTGCGGCATCTGAGCCGATGGCGCATCAGCCCAGTCAGTCAACAGTGCAAACTGAGCATTGCGTTCGGGGTTGGCCAGGTAGTGCAGTTGCAGCCGGTGTGCCAAGTCAAGGGCGGAGCGTGGCCCGGTCAGCATGCCCGGAATCACCACCATCACCCGATGCGGCGGCGGGATGCCCCCGGCAAATGCCAGGCGGGGCAGATGCTGCGGCCGTGCCGACTCGCTGATCAGCCGGTTGATCACCGCCACCACCGCCTCGGATGCCGGGAACACCATCAACAGCGCCCCCAGAAGCGTCAACCAAAGCGGCGCATTGGCACCGATCAGCCCCTCGCTGTGACGGGTCATGAGCCAACTCACCAGGCCAGCCGTGCCCAAAAAAATTGAGCTCAAGTAGCCGGGCAGTGCGAATGGGCCCAACTTAGTGCGTAAAGTTCGCCAAGGCACAAACCTTGACCCGCTCAAACCCAACAGCCGCGCCAACTCGGCTTGGCCACCACCTGCAAGCCAGTAGGCGGGCGAAGCTTGTGCAGTGATCGCTTCGATGTTGGCTTCGTTTTGGGCATCATCCCTGCGCGGCATCAAACCCAGCAGGGTTTGCGCTACCGAAACTTCTGATGCGCCGCTGTGTTTTGCCAGGTGTTCAATTGCGTGCAGCGTCTGCGATCGGGTGGTGCTGTCTTCAGCCACAAACACGGCAGAGGCCTGCATCACGCCCATCAAGCGGCTGGTGCGCTCAACGATGTCAAGCCAGTCTGCATCGCCAATCGCCCGCAGCGACTTGACCGCGTTGCTCACGCTCAGGTTGTCGGCGGCCTGATCCTGCGGCTGCTGGGCGCGGGTTGCGGCCAGGTCGGGCAATGCAACCGCCAGCCACTCCAGATGCGCCGCGCGGTTGGCGGGCGGCTCGCCATCAGAGCCAGGATAAGCACCCTGATCTGCCCCGCGAGGCTCAACCCGCCGATCACTGCGGGCGTGCAACCTCAGCGCCATCTGCGCCAGAAAAACGCGACCCACACCGCGCTGGTTGAGCAGCGCCAGCAACTCGTCAAGCTGGGGCAGGGGGTAGGCGTGAATTTGGTTGCAAACCAGGTTGGCCACCTCTCTGGCGGCCTTGTTGGTTGCCACGCGCTCGGCCAAACGACGCAGGTTTTCCACCAGCACCACCCGCAGCGTGGTGGGCAGTGCCCAAATTTCCCTTAAATTCAGCTCTCGAGTTTCCTGGTAGGCGTTGAGAAACTGCACCCCGGCTTCTTCATCAAACGCGCTGTCGGTATGGGCCACGAAGGCCCACGCAATGCCGTACACCCTGGGCAGGCCCGCCAATGGCTCGTCTTGCAGGATCGGCAGCGTGCGAAAGTAGCTGCGCGGCAAGCCCTCGTGAATTTCCTTGAGCTGTGCCTCAATCAGGTGAAAGTTGTCCAGCAACCACTCCGCAGCGGGGCTGATGTCATAGCCGTTCTTGGCCTGATTGCCGATATATCGGTGCGCCTTGCGCAGCATGCGGATATTTTGCTGCAGGCGCGGGAAGAAAGTGCCCACCATGATCCCGGCCTTGGCGGCGCGATGCGTGGCACCCAGGCTGCGACCGTGCTGGGCAAAACGCTGCAGGCCAAAAATTTCAGAGCGTATCGGTGGCTGCGCGACACCCTGCGCGCCATCCAGCATGTCGCACAGAATCGCCGGTGCATCCGGCACCAAGCGCAGCAGCTTGGATTGCGCCATCGGGTTACGACATCAAGGCGGCGGCACCCATCAGAACAGTGGCTACGAACAGCGTCGTCACAAACCGAGAAGCCATGAACTGGTGCAGGCCATCAGCGAAGCAGCGCACTAAAAACCAGCCGCCCTGGGTCTTGCGGCAATCGTCCAAATGGTCGCCCAAAGCCGACAGCTCCATCGGTGAAGTGTCGGCGGTGCCTCCGAATGAGGCAGTAGTCCAAGGCGAGGAGGAAATGGTTTTTGAATTCATGGAAGGCTCCTTGGGCGGATGATTTTTGAGGTGTGTAGAGATGGTAGAAGCTGGGTGCGAAGTCGTCTGTCAGACGAGGTGCCGATACAGCGCGGGATAAATCGGGAAAACAGCGCAAAGGCTGGGCCAACACCGCATGTCCAGTGGATATCGGCACGCTGTGTGCGCCAGCGCACACAGCAACGGCGTATAGGCTGCTTACAATTCTGTCCAGTGACTTCAGGAAATCCGTGAACGCATTGGAAAAAAGTGGAAAACGTTGAAAGCGTCGACAGCAATCCCAACCACAACCATCTATTGGCGGCTTTGCCGCAGCAGGAATGCCGCGATTGGATGGCGCTGCTGGAGCCAGTTGACATGCCGCTGGGCCAGGTGCTGTACGAGCCGCGCGTCGCGCTGGAATACGTCTACTTTCCCACCACCGCCATCGTCTCCTTGCTGTATGTGATGGAGAACGGCGCATCGGCTGAAATTGCGATGGTCGGCAATGAAGGCATCGTGGGTATATCACTTTTCATGGGCGGCGACTCCACGCCCAGCCGCGCCGTGGTGCAAAGCGGCGGCAAAGGCTACCGGCTGTTGGCGCAGGTGATGAAAGATGAGTTCAACCGCGCCGGGCCCGTGTTGCAACTGCTGCTGCGCTACACCCAGGCGCTGATCACGCAAATGTCGCAGATCGCGGTCTGCAACCGGCATCATTCGGTCGATCAGCAGTTATGCCGCTGGCTGTTGCAAAGCCTGGACCGTTCACAAAACAACGAGCTGATGATGACCCAGGAGCTCATCGCCAACATGCTCGGCGTGCGCCGTGAGGGCGTAACCGAAAGCGCAGTGAAGTTGCAGCAGGCGGGGTTTATCCGCTACGCACGCGGGCATATCTCGGTGCTGAACCGAGCCGGGCTGGAGCGGCGCACCTGCGAGTGTTATGGGGTGGTCAAGAAGGAATACGAGCGTTTGCTGCCAACCCCGTTGAAAACAACATGATTGATATTTGCTATATATAAAGCAGCTAGTTGTGCAATTTATACGGGGACTAGAGGCATATTTTATCAATAATTTGATCAAAATGATGCTTCAAAGTTATAAAATTAACCTACAGGTTAATTTTAAACCCAAACCATCATTTTTTGCTCATCGCTTCCCCGTGCGCCAGAAAATGCCCATCAACGGTTTCACGCTGATGCCGTGGATCAAGATCGACAGCGTAACCACCATCAGCGTCAACTGCATGAGCTGCAGCGCCAATGGCTCGGGCAGGCCGTGCTGGATGGCGTACATCAAATAGTAAAGCGAGCCAATGCCGCGTACGCCAAACCAGGCGGCCATGCCGCGAATGCGCCAGGGCGTGCCGGTGCCCACCAAGCCGATGAGCGTGCTGACCGGCCGGGCCACCACGAACAAAAACAGCGCAAACAGCGTTCCCTGCCAGCTCCACGAGCTTAAAAACAGGCTACCGCCCACCAGCAGAATCAGCATCAGCTCAGACAGCCGCTCCAGATGCTCCTTGAATACCAGGGAGCCCTCGCTCACCGTGGGCAGCGGCAGCGGCTCGGGTGTCACCACCTTGGCCAGCACTTCGAGCGGAAGCACTTTGCTGGCCAGTTTCAGTTCGGTTTGGCGCAGCGCGACAGCGGCAAAAAACACCGCCAAAAAGCCCCAGGCGTGCAGCAACACCGTGAGGCCATAAACCAAGCCAATCAAACCCAGGCCGAGAAAATCGTCCATCAGATCGTGCTGATACGGAGCCCGGCGCAGCTTCCACACCCCGCGCGCCAGCACCACGCCCGCTGCCACGCCAATCGTAACGCTGGCAATCGTCGCCCACAGCACATCGACCAGCACCCAGCGCAGGCCGTCATAGCCAGCCAGTTCCAGGTCGTGCAAGCCCAGTAACCCCAGGCCCAGCATCACAAACGGGAAGGCGCTGCCATCGTTCATGCCTGCCTCAGAAGTCAGCGTGAAACGCAGTTGATCGCGGTCACCGGGGTGGCGGATTTGCACATCGGTGGCCAGCACGGGGTCCGTCGGCGCGACGATGGCACCGAGCAGAATGCCGGCCCCCAACGGCAGGCCCAGCAGCCACCAGGCAAAGGCGGCCACCATCGCCACGGTGAGCGTCATTGACACCGTAGCCAGCAAAATCGGCGTGCGCCAACGCGCCAGCTTGAACGGCGCTGGCATCTTGATGCCCGCAGAAAACAGCGAGATCAACACCGCAACTTCGGTCAGCACTTCCAACAACGCAGATTGCTTGAGCGGGTTGAAGTGAAACAGATTGAGCCCGCTGGGACCTACTGCCAAACCCACCGCCAGGTAGATGATGGCAGCCGTCACCGGCAGGCTTTTGAGGCTGGTGGCGGTGAAGCCGCGCAGCAGCATCAACGCGCCGACCAGCAGGAACCACTGTGCGTTAGACATCGTTTTTGATCAGCCGCTAGTGGCTTCAACGGCGAGGCTCGCGATTAAGCTTAAGTTCTCACTTCCGCACCAATACCCCGATAGCCGGTGTAGCGCGACTGGCTGTCAAACATCGGCTCGCCGCTGACGCGAAACTTCTGCACCGTGCCATTCGGGTTGGTGCGGCTGAAGGCAAAGTCCAAAAACGGCTCGCGCGCGGCGATCTTGGCCTGTAGTTGCAGGCGCTCGGCCTCATTCCAGCCGGTGATCTCCCCCTCACCCGTGTCGCCCAGAAACGCCGTCACCCGGATGCCCAGCATCTCCTCCACCGGGCCAGAGACGCGGGTGAAGTTGCCCGCCTCGTTTTGCTCCCAATACCAGTCAGAAGCCAGCTCCGCCAGGCGACGGTAGCGCTCTTCGCTTTGCGCCAGCTCAGCGGTGCGGATCTGCACCTGTTTTTCCAGCGTATGGTTGTAGCTGGTGAGGCGCTTGTACAGCAGGCGTACTTCCAGCATGTTGTGGATGCGGGTCTTGACCTCCACCAGGTCAAACGGCTTGCTGATGAAGTCTTTGGCACCCGCCTGCAGCGCGCGCAGCTTGTGGCCGGGGTCAGCGGTCAGCGCGATCACCGGCAGATACGGTTCGCTCTCATCCGCCGCCAGCGCCTGCATCACTTCAAACCCGTTCATCACCGGCATGTTCAAGTCCAGCAGAATCAGGACATAGGCGTTGTCATGGTGTAGCGCGGCCACCTCGGCGGGGTGCGTGCTGGCGGTCACGTTGCCGTAGCCGGTCTCCTGCAGTAACTGTTCGAGCAATTGAACGTTGGCATCCTGATCGTCAACGATCAAAATGCGTGCCGCCAAAATATCACTTGCTTCAAGCATTTCAGTTTTTCCTTGGGTTCGTTTCAAAATCGCCCGATTTTTTTTCCGCACGGGCAATCTGGACAATTTGAGTTGCAATCTCTTCGGGCGACAGCACAAAATCAATGCAGCCGGTGTCAATCGCGCTTTGTGGCATGTCTGGCTGGCCCGCCGTACTCTGCTTTTGCGCGATGGTGATACCGCCCACCTCGCGAATGCCGCACAGCGCCGCCGCACCATCACCGTCGTAGCCCGACACGATCACGGCGATCAGCTTGCCGTCCCAGCAATGGGTGAGCGAGCGCAAAAACACCGTAATCACCTCCGACCAGCCCCTTTGCTTGCTGATTGGCTCCAGCCGAAATCGCCCGTGATCATCCACATGCAGCTCCCGGTTGGACGGGATGATGAACACCGTGTTGGCCTCAACGGCTTGCTTCTCCTCAATCAACTTCACCGGCATCGGCGTGTAGCCCGCCAGCACTTCATGCAGCCGCGTTGGTGCATGGGTGATGTGGTTGACGATGGCGACGGCTGCGCCCATGTCGGCAGGCAGGTTTTTCAACAGCCGGATGTAGGCATCCAGCCCACCTGCGGAGCCACCCACACACACGATGGGAAAATTCTTCATGTCAGCTCCCCGGTCATGTCAGCTCCCCCAGTTGACTAAGCGCTGCGGCCCCGGTTTGCTCGGGCCCAAGCTTCAGCGCCAGGTCGATGGCATGCATCAACTCCTTGACGTGGATCGGCTTGGTCAGATAGCGATAACAACCGGCATCCAAGCCGACTTGAATTTCATCGGGCATGGCGTTGGCGCTGAGCACCAGCACGGGAATTGCGGCGGTCATCGGGTCGTTGACCAAAATCCGCAGCACATCCATGCCGCTCAAATCAGGCAGGTGGGTGTCCAGCAAAATGATGTCTGGCATGGCGCTTCGGGCCAGCGCCAACCCGCTTAGGCCATCGTGCGCGGTCATCAAGCGCACGTCTGGGCGGCGCGCCATCAGCTCCTGCACCAACAACACGTTGGCGGGGTTGTCTTCAATATAAAGCAGCGTATACAGGCCCGCTAGGTTGCGCCTTGAAATGAAGGTTTGACCCGCATCCGATCTGGCGCGCCGGGCCACCCATTGCCTCGCGCTGGGTTCGACGCTGGGCCCCAATCTCAACGCAGCCTGAGCGGCCGGCGCTTCCTGCATACCCGTTTGATCCGAGCCCAAGGGGTGGGGTGACGGTTGTGCGCTGGTTTGCTCACTCGCCAGCTTCAGCTCGATCCAGAAAACACTGCCCTTGCCCACGGTGCTGTGTACGCCGATACTGCCGCCCATCAACTCGACCAGTTGCTTGGTCACCACCAGGCCGATGCCGGTGCCGGGCTCTGTCCGGCTCTCCTGCCCAAGCCGGTTGAAGGGCTGAAACAGGTGGCTGATTTGGCCTGTGGTTAGCCCCTTGCCCGTATCCTCCACGCAGATTCGCAGTTGCTGGGGGTTGTCGGTATTAAACGAAACGCGCACGCTGCCGCTTTTGCGGTTGTACTTGATGGCGTTGGACAGCAGGTTAATCAGCGCCTGCTTCAGGCGGGTTCGGTCGGCATGGACATGGGCCAGCGCGGGCGAATTTTCAAAGTGAAGGCGGATGCCGCGGCGTTCTGCGTCCATCTCGACGATGGCCTCGCACTCCACCAGTACACCCGCCACCGACACGCTTTGCATCACCAGCTTGAGCTTGCCCGACTCGATGACGGCCAGGTCGAGGATTTCATTGATCAGCTCCAGCAAGTACCACCCGGCTTTCAGAATTTGATCCAGACTGCGCTTTTGACCCGGCGTTGGGGCCGGGTTGCTGCCATCCATCAACTGCGCAAAGCCCAGAATGGCAGTGAGCGGTGTGCGCAGCTCGTGGCTCATGCCGGAGAGAAACTCCGACTTGGCCAGGTTGGCTTTTTCCGCCAGCGCCTGCGCATCTTGCAGCTCGGCATTTTTATGCAGCAGCACCTGATCCAGAAACTGCCGGTCTGCTTCGACTTGTTTGCGAGACGTGATATCAGTGAACACCACGCCCACCGTTGGCCGGTCTTTGGGGCCAGTTCGAAACGCAAAAAGATCGAACCAGCGGTTGACCACACTGGCATGTTGGGTGATGCGCTGTGGTTCACCCGTCAATGCTACTCTGCCATAAAGCTCAATCCAATACCGCTCCAGGCCGGGCGCGACCTCGCTGGCCAGCCGTCCGTGGGCATTGGTTAGTCCGGATTGCTTCTCAAAACTGGGATTAATCGCCAAGTAGCGGAAATCAACAGGTTTTTTATGAGCGTCATAAACCATCTCCAAGATGCAGAAGCCTTCATCAATTGAATTGAACAGCGAGCGATGGATTTCCTCCGATTCATACAGCTTCTCTTCCGCTTCCTTGCGGTCTGAAACGTCATTGATGATGACCAACAGGCACTGCGGCTGATTACCATCCCCTTCGCCCTTACCGTCATCGTCGCTTTCCCCTTGCGGTGTCATCACCATCCGCGCCCAAAATTCGAATCCTGCGGCGTTCACAATTTGTACGTCGCGCTGGTCTGCCTTCTGCGTGCGCAGCACCTGCTGGGTGAAGAGGTAATGCGCGTCGCGGCTTTGCTTGACAATGAAGCGGCGCAGCGGCTTGTTGATTAATTGGCTGCGGGGCAGGCCCAGCAGGCTGGCCGCTTTCAGGTTGATGTGGGTGATCTCGCCGCCCAGACTCAGTGTGAGGTAGCCCACAGGGGCCATGTCATACAGATCCTGGTAGCGGCTTCGCTCAAAATCCAGCGCCAGTTGAGTGGTGCGCAGCTCGTCGTTTTGCATCTCCAGCTCAATCTGGTAGACCTGCAGCTCATGCAGCGCTTTTCGCATCGCCTCGGCATCGAGCTGCTCGCCCACAATCGGCGCGTGGGAGTGAGGGTGCCGGGCGAGGGCAGTTCGCTCGGCCTCGTCGCGCAGCTTGGCCAGTTGATGTTCAGGGCTTGGCATCGTCCGCTCCCTGGCGCTCAGTGGTGGCAATGGCGTAAATATCACCCGATTCATCCACCAGTGCGGTCGAGGTCAGCGTGACGTTCAGCACCGTGCCGTGCTTGGAGATGCGCTGCGTATGGTAGGGTTCCAACACCGCTGATTCACTCAATTCACGCACCCGACCGAGTGCTTTGGCCAGTTGCGATTTGGGAATGCGGTCGCGCACGTTCATTCGCAGCGCCTCGGCCTCACTCCAGCCATACATCCGCACGGCACCCGGGTTCCAGGCGGTGATGCGGCCCTCTAGGTCCTGCACGGTGATGGCATCAAACGCGTCGCGCACCACCACGGCCAGGCGTAACAGCGCATTGGCTTTTTGCAGTGCATCGCGTGCGTGGACGGTCTCGGTGATGTCAACAAAAGTGATCACCACGCCTTCAATCACATCCTCCAGCGTGCGGTAGGGCAGGATGCGCAGAGTGAACGACTTGCCATCGGCGTTCTGCACGTCAGTTTCGTGCGGCACCAACGTGGCCAGCACCTTCTTTGCATCCTCCACCAAACGCGAGTAACCGTTGAGGTTTGAAACAATATGGGCGATCGGCCGCCCAATGTCGCTCACGATCAGGTTGATGATCTGCGTGGCAGCCGGCGTGAAGCGCAGGATGCACAGCTTCTGGTCAACAAACACGGTGGCAATGCCAGTGCCTGCCAGCAGGTTGTTCATGTCGTTGTTGGCGCGTGAAAGGTCGGTCACTTTGCTTTGCAGCTCGGTGTTGACGGTGGCCAGCTCTTCGTTGATGGACTGCAATTCTTCCTTGGAAGTTTCCATCTCTTCGTTGGTGGACTGCAACTCCTCGTTCACAGACTGCATTTCCTCGTTGGAAGACTTCAATTCTTCGTTGGAGGTCTCCAGCTCTTCATTGGCAGCGCGCAGATATTCCTCTTTGGCCCGCAGCTCCTCGTTCAGCTCGGCAATTTGGGCGGCGGCATCCAGCGCAGGCGCTTGGGCTGTGTCGCGCATGGGTGTGCCTGCGGGCACGGGGGTTTGGGCATCAAGCGGGGCCGCACTTTGCGCTTCCTCCAGCATCACCAGAAACAGCGGTGTTTCCAGCAGCGAGCCACTGCTGGAAGTCACCGGGCAGACGCTCAGGTTCACCTGCGTGAAGTGCCCATTGGTCTTGACGCGCAAGCCAGCGTATTTCACCCGTTCTTTGGCCTGCACGGCGCGGTGCAGGGCCTTGGTGAGTTCGCTCTTCAAGCCTTCGCGCGCCATTTTCAAAATGTTGTTGGTACCGGCGTTGCCTTGCATTGGCTCCAGGTACAGCCCGGTGCGCCCGTGCAAATAGAGAATGTCCCCCGCACTGTTAACCAGTGCCGCGACCGGCACCACCTCTTGCAGCAGCGCATGTTCGGTCAATTCCTTCAATGACGGCTTGGCGCTGGTTGCCGCTTTGCCACTTGGGTGTGGCTGGGCGGGATCCCGCGTGCCTGTGGGCGGCGTGCTGGCCAAAAAGCGATCCAGCGCGGCGCGCCGGTTGCTCTGGAAGTCTTCCTTGCGCTGGTACAGCTTGGCCTGTCTGTCCAGCACGGTAAACAGGCTGGCAAAGTCTCCCAGGGTCTCTGACGTGCCCAAAAACAGCATGCCACCGGGTGCCAGCGCGTAATGAAACAGCGAGATCAGCCTTTTTTGCAGCTCGCCACCCATGTAGATCAGCAAGTTGCGGCAGCTCACCAGATCCAGCTTGGAGAAGGGCGGGTCTTTGATCACGTCATGCTCTGAAAAAATCAGCATGTCGCGAATACTCTTCTGGATGCGAAAGGCGTTGCCATCCGGCTCAAGCTTAAAAAAGTGCGCCAAGCGCTGCGGCGTTATGTCACCCGCAATACCGGTAGGGTACACACCCGCGCGCGCAACGGCAATGGCGCGGCTGTCCATGTCGGTGGCGAAAACCTGCACTTTGTAGCCGCCTTTAAGCTGGTCCATGCGCTCTTGCAGCAGGATCGCGATGGAATAGGCTTCCTCGCCCGTGGAGCAGCCCGCCACCCAGGCGCGAATCACGCTGCCCGCAGGTTTGTTGTCAAACAGTTTGGGGATAACCTGTTCCTCCAGCAGCTTGAAGGCATCCGGATCGCGGAAAAAGTTAGTCACCCCAATCAGCAGGTCGCGAAACAGCGCTTCCACCTCAAACGGGGTCTGCTGCAGGTACTTGACGTAGCTGTCCACCCCATCCACCTGATGCACCGCCATGCGCCGCTCGATGCGCCGGTTCACGGTGCTGGGCTTGTACTGTGAAAAATCATGCCCAGTTTGCGCGCGCAGCAGGATAAAAATTCTTTTCAACGCGTTTTCTGTTTTGGGTTGTGCGGGCGGCGAGGGCAGCAGGGTCTTACCGAAAACATGCGCGATGTAGGCCAGCAACTGCGCGGCCATTTCAGTGGCGGGCAGCTCAAAATCGACCAGGCCGGTCGCCAACGCACTGCGCGGCATGCCGTCAAACTCGGTGGACGCCGGGTTTTGCACCATCACCATGCCGCCTTCACCTTTGATGGCGCGCACGCCCAGGGTGCCGTCACTGCCGGTGCCAGACAGCACGATGCCAATGGCGCGTTCCCGCTGGCCCTGCGCCAGTGAGCGAAACAGAAAATCCACGGGCAGGCGGTGCCCACGCGGCGCGGCGGGCTCCAAAAGGTGCAGCGCCCCGCTTAAAAACGCCATGTCGCGGTTGGGCGGAATGACGTAAACGCAGTTCACCTGCACCGGCATGCCGTCTTGCACTTCAAACACCTGCATGCGGGTGCA
>JANOTE010000506.1:0-2145 GCA_031416195.1 Rhodoferax sp. | reverse complement strand
GACAGCCGCATTTTGGTGGAAACGCCCACCTACCTCGGCGCGCTGCAGGCTTTCACGCCGATGGAGCCGCAGGTGGTGAGCATCGCCAGCGACGATGACGGAGTTCTTCTCGACGATTTGACCAGCAAGGCCAAAGGCGCGCGCTTCCTTTATGTGCTGCCGAATTTTCAAAACCCCACCGGCCGCACCATGAGCGAGGCACGCCGTGCAGCGCTGTCGCAGGCTGCCGCTGAATTGGGCCTGCCCATCGTTGAAGACAACCCCTATGGCGACCTGTGGTTTGACGCACCGCCGCCACTGCCATTGACGGCGCGCAATCCTGCCGGCTGCGTCTACCTCGGTTCGTTCTCCAAAGTGTTAGCACCGGGTTTGCGTTTGGGCTTTATGGTGGCACCGCCTACGTTGATGCCCAAGCTGCTGCAAGCCAAGCAGGCGGCTGATTTGCACAGCCCAGGTTTTAACCAGCGCATGATTGCGCAGGTGATGCAAGGCGGCTTTCTGGATCGCCACGTGCCCACCATCCGCGCCCTGTACAAATCACAGCGCGATGCCATGCTGGCAGCCCTCACGCGCGAGATGAAGGGGCTGGACATCACCTGGAACAAGCCCGTGGGCGGCATGTTTTTGTGGGCACGGTTACCCGAGGGCCTGAGCGCAGTCGATCTGCTGCCCAAAGCGGTAGACAAGGGCGTGGCCTTCGTACCTGGCGCGGCCTTCTATGCCGACAACGCCGACCCACGTACGCTGCGCCTGTCGTTTGTGACGGCGAGCGTGGAGCAAATCAACACGGGCATCGCGGCGCTTGCCGCTGCGATTCGTCAGGCCTTGGCGCTTACAACGGCGTGATGTGTCGATCACATTGAACCTATGATTGCGGGCATGACATCAACAACCGATCACTTGGTCATCGTCGCCGCCGACCTCGCGCAAGGTGTCGCCTGGTGCGAAGCCACGCTGGGTATCACACCCGGCCCCGGCGGCGAACACGCACTGTTTGGCACGCACAATCGCTTGTTCAAAATTGCGACACCCGCCAACCCGATGGCGTACTGCGAGATCATTGCGATCAACCCCACCGCGAAGCGTGAGACGGCATCTTCAGCAAAACGCTGGTTCGATATGGATGACGCAGCCTTGCAAACCGCGGTGGCGATTGAGCCGCGCTTGGTTCACTTTGTCGTCAACACGACGGATATCGCGTCTGCCAGTGCTGCGCTTGGCAACTGCGGCATCGACCGTGGCCCCGCGCTGCCAGACAGCAGGTCGACTGCCAAGGGTCTGCTGCAATGGCAAATCACCGTGCGCGAAGACGGCCAGCGGCTATTCAACGGCATGCTGCCGACCTTGATTCAATGGGGCCAGCCCGGTGATGCCGAGCCGCTGCGTCTGCACCCCAGAAACAGCCTGCCGCGCTCGCGGGTGACGCTGCAAGGGATCGAAGCTACCCACCCGCAGGCCGCTACTTTGCAAGCCGCCTATGCGGCGATAGGACTACAGAGCGTTGCGGTGCAGACTGGCCCCGCCAATCTGACCGCCACTTTCCAAACGCCCAAAGGACATGTGACCTTGGCATCCCATGGCCTGTAGCCTGGGCGACTCAGGTCTCGCATAATTCGCTATTATTTATGCAGCTATTTATGCATATCATCCGTGGGCTAGAGCAATATTTCTTTAATTATTTAGCCGTTTTTTGGATTTTTAGAATAAGAATTAACCCCGAGGTTAATTTTTATCGTAAATTTACTACTTTTGTAGTAAATTGACATAAACGCATATCGCCACTACAAATTCGGTGCCAGCAGGCGCTGCAATTCATTTGTCGACACACCACGGCGCGCGGCCAAGTCTTTGAGTTGATCGTCACCAATTTTGCCGACGTTGAAGTACACGCTGTCTGGGTGGCCGATGTAAAAACCGCTCACGCTGGCGGCGGGCAGCATGGCCAGACTGCTGGTCAGGCTCATGCCGATTTCGTCGCATTGCAGCAGTTCAAACATGTCTTTTTTCACGCTGTGGTCGGGGCAGGCCGGGTAGCCAGGGGCGGGGCGAATGCCTTGGTATTTTTCGGCAATCATGTCCGCATTGCTTAGTGATTCTGATGCAGCGTAGCCCCATAGGTCGGTGCGCACGCGGTGGTGCAGGCAT
>JANOTE010000505.1:0-1707 GCA_031416195.1 Rhodoferax sp. | reverse complement strand
ACTGGTTCCTGCACCGCTTGGTCAATCAATCCCCACCGGAACCACACACCATGGAACTCGCCACCCCAACTCATCTGTCGCAACTGCGCGATGCGCTGAACTACCGTCTGCGGGAGTTGCGCAAGGAAGTCCACGCCGCCGAGCATGCGCAGCGCGAACTGACCGACGCTTCAGCGCATGAGGTAACAGACCGCAAGGACGACGCGACGCAGCGGCAGTTGTCGGACCTGGGCAGCGCACAAGAGCAGCGTGACTTCAACGAGATGGCCCAGGTGGAAGCCGCCTTGGCGCGACTAGATGGAGGGACCTACGGCGACTGCGTCGATTGCGGCGAGCCGATTGCACTGCAGCGTCTGCACGTACAACCCGCGGCGCTGCGCTGTGCGCCGTGCCAGGCCGCCCGCGAACATGCTGTAGACCGCGCAAGTCCGCAGACTGCTTCAGCCTGACCGTCAGCGCACGATGGGCCCGTCAGCAGGCGATCCGTCGCCCGCTGCGATCTGCTGATCTCCGTTCCGGATCAACCGAATTCCGTAGGGGATGAATGCCACAGCGAGCAGAACCGACGCGGTGAGGTTGACGAGTTCAACGCCATCAGGCGTTCCGATCATGACAACGCCAACGAGAAACAGGAGGCTCTGCCACCGAGGAAGATATTTGCGCTTGAGCAAAGCCACCGCTTGGATGCCAAAGCCAATGGGCAGTAGAAGATCCCCCAGAGCAGCACCAGCCAGCCACGCTTTTCAAACATCGCAAGAAGGCCAGGCATCATGTTCGTGAACTCGGCGTCAGTGATGCCGTCAAGCGAACTCATGGTGACGCGTGCCTGCAGCTCGCGTCGCGTGCGCTCGTCGAGCATCGCAGGCAACACCGAACTCAGCACGGCCAGCGGGCTGTCAGCGGCCACTGTATCGCCCTCTTTCAAGGTGATGCGCGCCAGCCGCCCGGCCAGGGGCGCCGAGACCACGTAGCGGTTGGCCAGGCGCGTCTTGCCGTCTTCGTCGATCGTGGTCTCAAACCGGCCCTGCGTCACCGGCGCCAGTTCTACTTCCACGGGTCGTGGCGTAAAGGCCCAGGCCACTGCGAGGGCCAGCGCCAGCACGGCAGCGCCGCTGATGAGCCAAGTCATTTTTTTCATATGGTTCTCACGTCACCACGCATCACTGGTTACTCGCGGGTCTTCAACGCCGCCACCATGTCGAGCTTGTCGATGCGCCGGCGCACCACCAGTGCGCTGGCCGCACCCGAGAGCAACACCGCGATGCCGGCCCAGGCGTAAGTCGCTGGCTGAATCACCACCGGAAACAAGAACTGGTCTGACTTCAACAGCCCCGTGATCAGATGCACCAGGCCGTAGCCCAATGCCATGCCCACCGGTATTGCAATGGCGATGCCGATGGCCATCTCGCCGAGCAGCAGCCCCGACACTTCCGCGCGCGTGAAGCCCAGCACGCGCAGGCTGGCCAGTTCCCAGGTGCGTTCGGCCAGCGCGATGCGGGCGTTGTTGTAAACCACGCCGACGGCGATCACGGTGGCAAAGAATGTCAGCACCATGCTCATGATGCGGATGTTGCGTGCACTCACCTCTTGCATGTTGCGCAACAGCGTGGCCTTGCTGAACGCGCCGACGACGCGCGGCAGCTGCTTGGTGGCTTCGAGCAGCTCGGGCTCGCGGCCGCGCTCAACCGCCAGCGCGAACTGTGTCGA
>JANOTE010000504.1:0-2173 GCA_031416195.1 Rhodoferax sp. | reverse complement strand
TGAAATCGGGAATGATATTGTTCACCGGGCAGCCGCTGTTGCAAAACGGCGTGACGCAGTCCATACAGCGCGCAGCCTGCTTGTTGGCTTGCGCGTCGTCCAGCCCAATCACAAACTCCTTGTAATTTTTGACCCGCTCTGTCACGGGTTTGTAGCCTTCTTCGATGCGCTCAAACTCCATGAAACCTGTCATCTTGCCCATGATTTATTCCTTGATCTCTTTGATAACGTTTTGGCCGCGTCTTGATAACGGCTGCCTACGTGGCAGCGACCGCTACATGTTGCGAAGCAGGCTTTGAATTCTTCGCGAGAGCTACAGGCTGTTTTTCCTTAATTTTCTGAACTGGCACCACTAATTTAGCCGCCATCTCGCCCAAAGCGCGCTTGTATTCGTTCGGGAACACTTTGACGAATTTCGCCCGCGACACATCCCAGTTGTCCAGCAACTCACGCGCGCGTTTGCTGCCGGTCCAGCGGTTGTGTTCGCTGAGCAGCGCTTTGAGCTGCGCCTCATCGCTTTGCCCGCCGTGCCAGATGGATTTGTCTAGGTTAGCGGTCTGCTCAGTGGCGCTTAGCACCTTCTCCAGCGAAACCATGGCCGTATTGCAGCGCTTGGCGAACTGACCGTCTTCGTCGTACACGTAAGCAATGCCGCCGCTCATACCTGCGGCGAAGTTGCGCCCGGTTTTTCCCAGTACGACTACAGTGCCGCCCGTCATGTACTCGCAGCCATGGTCGCCGGTGCCTTCAACCACCGTGGTGGCACCCGACAAACGCACCGCAAATCGCTCGCCTGCCACGCCGCTGAAGAACGACTCGCCGCTGGTCGCGCCATACATCACGGTGTTGCCGACGATGGTGTTGCGCACCGCCTCACCGCGAAAATCAATGCTGGGCCGCACGACGATACGGCCACCGCTCAAGCCCTTGCCGGTGTAGTCGTTGGCATCGCCAATCAAATACAGCGTGATGCCTTTGGCCAGGAAAGCGCCGAACGATTGCCCACCTGTGCCTTCGAGCTGAATGCGAATCGTATCGTCTGGCAAGCCCTCGGGCCGCACCTTGGTCAACGCGCCAGACAGCATTGCACCGAGTGAGCGATTCACGTTGCGGGCGACTTCCATGAACTGAACTTTCTCGCCCCGATCAATCGCTGCGCGAGATTTCTCGATCAGCACGTTGTCCAACGATTTTTCCAGCCCGTGGTCTTGCGCCTCAACATGGAAGCGAGGCACGTCAGCGGGCACATTGGCTTGCGCAAACAGACGTGCAAAGTCCAGCCCCTGCGCCTTCCAATGATCAATGCCTTTACGGGTGTCCAACAGGTCAGCGCGGCCAATCAGGTCGTCAAACTTGCGGATGCCCAGTTGCGCCATGATGTGGCGCACCTCTTCAGCGATGAAGAAGAAGTAGTTCACCACATGCTCGGGCTTGCCGCTGAACTTTGCACGCAGGGTGGGGTCTTGAGTCGCCACGCCGACCGGGCAGGTGTTCAGGTGGCATTTGCGCATCATGATGCAGCCCTCCACCACCAGCGGTGCGGTGGCGAAGCCGAACTCGTCGGCACCCAATAGCGCGCCGATAGCGACATCACGACCGGTTTTCATCTGGCCATCCGCTTGCACGCGGATGCGGCTGCGAAGGCGGTTCAAAACCAGCGTTTGTTGCGTCTCGGCCAGGCCAATCTCCCACGGGCTGCCCGCGTGCTTGATGCTCGACCAAGGCGATGCGCCGGTGCCGCCGTCATGCCCTGCAATCACCACGTGGTCACTCTTGCATTTCGCCACGCCTGCGGCAATCGTGCCGACACCAATCTCGCTCACCAATTTCACGCTGATGCTCGAATGCGGCGCGACGTTTTTCAGGTCATGAATCAACTGCGCCAGGTCTTCAATCGAGTAGATGTCGTGATGCGGCGGGGGCGAGATCAAACCCACACCGGGCACGCTGTGACGCAGGCGGCCAATGTACTCAGACACTTTTCCGCCGGGAAGTTGGCCGCCCTCGCCCGGTTTGGCCCCTTGCGCCATCTTGATCTGGATCTGATCCGCACTCGCCAGGTACTCCGCCGTCACACCAAAGCGGCCCGATGCCACCTGCTTGATGCGCGAGCGCAGCGAGTCACCATCCCTCAGCGGAATATCCACTTCCACCACGTCATGCCCAATGATGT
>JANOTE010000503.1:0-3125 GCA_031416195.1 Rhodoferax sp. | reverse complement strand
GGCGCTGGAATCAGGCGTGTAGACCACGCCCTTACGGACGATGAAGACGTTCTCGCCCGCGCCTTCCGACACAAAACCCTGCGGGTCCAGCAGCAGCGCTTCATCGTAGCCCTCATCGGTGGCCTCCATGTTGGCCAGAATAGAGTTGGTGTAATTGCTCACCGCTTTGGCGTGAATCATGGTGATGTTGACGTGATGGCGCGTGAAGCTGGAGGTTTTGACGCGAATGCCGCGCTTCAATCCCTCGTCGCCCAGGTACGCACCCCAGGGCCATGCAGCGACCATCAGGTGAATGGTGTTGCCCTTGGGCGAGACACCGAGCTTTTCGTCGCCAATCCAGGTCAGCGGGCGAATGTAGCAACTGGGCAGCTTGTTGACGCGCACCACATCGAGCTGCGCCTGCATCACCTCAGCTTGCGTGAAAGGAATCTTCATGCGCAGAATTTTCGCGCTGTTGAAGAGGCGCTCGGTGTGCTCTTCCAGTCGAAAAATGCCGGTGCTGCCGTCTTGCAGGTGGTAGGCGCGCACGCCCTCAAACGCGCCACAGCCGTAGTGCAAGGTGTGGGTCAGCACATGGATTTTGGCATCGCGCCACTCGACCATCTGGCCGTCCATCCAGATTTTGCCGTCGCGGTCAGACATTGATTGGGGTGGGGTTGCCATGCGGATCCTGTGTGTTGGGAAAAATTTTACAAATATTGATTTTACGATTGCTTAGGCGGTCTGCTGATCAGCGTTTGACCTGCACAGCACATGGTGCGACAGCTTGCCGCCCACAAAGGTGCAGGTGACGGTGGATTCTGTGCCGTCTTTCCATTCAAACACTTCAGGTTGCGTGTCTTTGACTGATGTAAGCAGACCCAGTGCGCGCGTCATGGCCACGACGTGCAGCAGCGTGTGGCCAGGTTTGAGCTTGGCGTTGAGCATGACGGCGCTGCCAACATAGCCGATGGGCCGGTTGGCGGCGCGTTTGAGGATGGCGATCAGGCGGGTAAAGTGCAGCAGGATGCCGAAGACCAACAAGGTCACCAACACGGCGATGCCCGGCCAGCCGTAGGAGCGGTAGGCCAGCACCGCGCCGCCAACAACAGCCAAAGGAACAAGAAATTTTTGAACAGGGATTTTTTGCAGATTCATGGTCAATGTTTTCACCGCTGCACAGCCCGCTCAATCAATGCCACCTCGACCGCATTCAAACCAAACAGGGCGTAAACCACCTCGTCAATGCTGCGTTCTGTGGCCGCGATGTTGGCGCTGAGCTGGTGGATGCGGATGCGCTGTTCGTTAAACAGGGATTCCCAGTCGTTGCGGTCTTTCAAAGGAATGTCGGCCTTGAAGCGTTTAGCGACTTCAAATTGAAACGCCTTGAAGTCGGCTAGCAGCCACCAGTGACTTAGAGCCTCGCCCAATGTGGTTTGTGCGCCCTTGGGCGGCGGATTGGGCAACAAGTCATGAATGCGTCGGGCGAAGTTGCGCTGGGTTTGCAGGCGCTGGCTAGCGGCTTGGGCGGCGGCTTCGGCCAGCGTGCTGAGCTGGGTTTGTTGGGCTGGGGTGCTGGCGGGGATGGGGAGGGTCGTTAAATGTTGGGTAAACATGCGTCTGTAGCCACCACGAATACGGGTGGACATGCCCATCATCAAAAACCAGATGGCTTTTGAATTCATCAGCGCTGCAAGCCAAAGATGACCCACGGGTAAAAAGTAACCTGTGTTGCCTGAGTAAATGCTCTGCGTATCAAGGTAAAAGCTGGGCGCAACACAAATGTCCGGGTAGTAAATTTTCGGCTGCTCAAACTTTCCGTAGTAAGCGCACGCCCTCAGTTCCCACCAATACTCACCCTGATCGGTGCGTTTGCGGGCGGCTTCGGAGAACGGGCGTAGGTAAGCCGTCAGCGCGGGATGCTTGCTTGCCAGCCAGGCCCAGGCGGCGGCTTCGTCAATCACAGTTGCTGCCTTTATTTCCCCCCGCGTCCAGCCTTTGGGCATCAGTATCAGCCAGCGGTCTTCACTTTCGACCTGCCAGCGCTTGATGTCTTTGCCTTCTAAAAACGGCTTGAACAAACCTTCACTCGCAATGTCGGCGTAGACCAGTTTGTCGCGGGTGGCGCGGTCAATCACAAAGGCTTCGTTCAAGCCTGTCTTGATCCCGTACAAAGGCGAACCGACCGCTTCTTTTAACGTCGGGTGGCCGTGTGTCAGCTTGGCGCGCAGGGCGGCGGCTTCAACGCCTTCGAGTTGCCATTCGGCGGCCATATCCGTCCCACCGCCAAGCTGCGCCAAATCCAGGCTTTGCTTGTTGTCTTCAAAAAACGCGCTCAAGTCGGCCACGGCGGCAGTCAGTTGTAAAAATTTGGCCGACCTTGCAGCATCAAAAGCTACTTTTTGCGCGGTGATGACGGCTGGGTAAGTCGTCACACCTTCAAACACCTGCCAGTCGCCAAAGTCCACCAGCACTTCAAGCTGGCATTGGTTTAACAACAGGCGGCGCAGCGGCTCGCCAGAGCTGGTTTTGAAAAAGCTGCTGCTGGAGATAAAGCCCAACCTGCCGCCGGGCTTGAGCAATTGCAGCCCCAGCTCATAAAAGTACACATACAAATCCGCCACGCCGTGGTAGGTGCTGTAGTGGCGTTGCAAATAGGGCTTTAAATCAGTGAACAGTTCTTGCCGCACGTAGGGCGGGTTGCCCAAAACGATGTCAAAACCGTCAAAAAAGCTGCTTTCAGACTCATTTTTAGCATCGTTTTGGCCTCTAGCTCTCGTATTTATTACGCAAATAGCTCCTAAATTACTAGCACTCTTCTTGTCATCATCAGGCCAGCGCGTAAATCGTGCTGGCCAGTCAAACGCCAGCGGGTCGATGTCTGAATCAGCTACCAGGCTGTTGCCTTGGTAAAAGTTGGCGCCCAGGCCTGCTAACTGATGACCCAATTCAGCGGTTTTGAGCCACAACGAGAGTTTGGTGATTTCAATGCTCTCGGCGTTGATGTCAACACCGAACAGGTTGCTTTTCAATATCTGGTGGCTGATGTCGACCGTCAGCAGCTCATCCGGCCCGAGCTCGCGCAGCTTGAGGTAGAGCTGGGTGTAGGCCTCTTTGAGCACGTCAAACGCGGCGACTAAAAACGC
>JANOTE010000502.1:0-2196 GCA_031416195.1 Rhodoferax sp. | reverse complement strand
AAGCGGTTCGGATATCGTGCAGGAATTCGCTGACCACGGGCACGACTTTATCGCGCGGTTGGTCGGCAATGATCTGAATGATCTTGGTGCCAATGACGACTGCATCGGCCACCTTGCCAATTGCCTTGGCGGTTGTAGCATCCCGAATGCCAAAGCCCACGCCGACCGGAATCTTCACGTGCTGGCGAATGCGCGGCAGCATGGCTTCGACAGCGGCGGTGTCCAGCGTGCCCGCGCCGGTCACACCTTTAAGCGATACATAGTAGACGTAGCCCGAGGCGATGTGGGCAATCTGCGCCATCCGTGCATCGGTGCTGGTGGGGGCCAGCAGAAAGATCAAATCCATGTTGGCGGCGGTGAGTTCTGCAGCAAAGACTTCGCACTCCTCGGGGGGGTAGTCCACCACCAGCACGCCGTCAACACCTGCAGCCGACGCATCGGCTACAAACGCGCTTTGCGCCGTTGCAGACGTGTGCTTCTGGTTATAGCGCTCAATCGGATTGGCGTAGCCCATCAGCACCACAGGCGTTGTTGAGTCTTTGGTGCGAAAGACCCGCACCATCGCCAGCACCTGCGCCAGGCCAATGCCAAACGCCAGCGCTTTGTCACCGGCTTTCTGGATCACCGGGCCATCGGCGCTGGGGTCTGAAAATGGCACGCCCAGTTCGATCACATCCGCCCCCGCCGCCGCCATGCCGTGCATCAGCTCGGGCGTGATGTCGGCAAACGGGAAGCCAGCGGTGACGTAAGGAATCAGCGCCTTGCGGTTTTGCGCCTTCAGTTTGGCGAACGTGGTTGCAATACGGCTCATTTTGTGAGCTCCACAACCTGCACGCCACCCTTGACCGATTGGCCCTGGCAGCTTGGTCTGCAAAAGAAGTCGCCACCGCTCAAATCAGCCACGGTACCGATGTCTTTGTCGCCCCGGCCTGAGAGGTTGACCAAAATCGACTGATCCGCCCGCATCGTCTTGGCCAATTTCATGGCGTAGGCCACGGCATGGCTAGATTCCAGTGCCGGGATGATGCCCTCGGTGCGGCACAGGTAGTGGAAGGCAGCCAGCGCCTCTTTGTCGGTGATGCCGACATATTCAGCACGGCCAATATCTTTCAGAAAAGCATGCTCGGGGCCAACGCCGGGGTAGTCCAGCCCGGCGCTGATGCTGTGAGTCTCGGTCACCTGGCCATTGTCGTCTTGCAGCACGTAGGTGCGATTGCCGTGCAGCACGCCGGGGCTGCCGCGTTGCAAGGAGGCCGAATGTTTGCCGCTGTCCATGCCTTCGCCAGCGGCCTCTACGCCAATCAACCGGGTGCTGGCATGGTTGATGTACGGATGAAAGATGCCCATCGCGTTGGAGCCACCGCCCACGCAGGCAATCACTGCGTCGGGCTGGTCGGTCTTGCATCCCGCAGCTTTCAACATCTCGGGCATCTGCACCAGGCATTCCTTGCCAATGACGCTTTGAAAATCGCGCACCATCATCGGGTAAGGGTGGGGGCCTGCCACGGTGCCGATGATGTAGAAGGTGTTGTCCACATTGGCCACCCAGTCGCGCATGGCTTCGTTCAGGGCGTCTTTGAGCGTTTTGCTGCCGCTGGTCACAGGCACCACGGTGGCACCCAGCAATTTCATGCGGTAGACGTTGGGGCTTTGCCGCTTCACGTCTTCGCTACCCATGTAGACCACGCATTCCAGCCCGTAGCGCGCGCAAATAGTGGCGGTGGCCACGCCGTGCTGGCCCGCGCCGGTCTCGGCGATCACGCGCGGCTTGCCCATGCGTTTGGCCAGCATGGCCTGGCCGATGGTGTTGTTGACCTTGTGCGCACCAGTGTGGGTCAAGTCCTCGCGCTTGAGATAGACCTTCGCTCCGCCCAGATGCTTGGTCAGCCGCTCGGCGAAGTAGAGCGGGTTGGGACGGCCGACGAAGTTCTTCAGCAGTCCATCCAGCTCGCGATGAAACTCTGGATCGCTTTGGGCCTTTGCGTACTCGACGGTGAGTTCATCGAGCGCCTGCATCAGCGTTTCGGGGACGAACCTCCGGCCGAACTCACCGAATCGGCCGCTGGCATCGGGGACGTGCGCGGTCGCCGAATGTGGTCGAGAAACAGAAGCACCAGAGGTCACGGTTGCGGTCATCAAACATCAATCCTTGCAGTCTAGTGAGGCAGGCGAGCGGGGCGGCGTCAGCCCCCCGGT
>JANOTE010000501.1:0-2868 GCA_031416195.1 Rhodoferax sp. | reverse complement strand
TTTGCGCCGCGCGCACAATCGCCTCCATGTTGGAGCCGCCGCCCGAGATCAAAATGACGATGTTTTTCATCACCGGATTATCACTTTGCAAAACGAACAAACTGAATCAGAAACTGGCCCCATGACTGGCGTTGTCACGCTGACTACCATCGAGGCACGGGTGCTGTCCACGCTGATGGAAAAGGCCCGCACCGTGCCAGACAGCTATCCGCTGTCGCTGAACTCGCTCATCCTCGGTTGCAATCAGAAAAGCAGCCGTGAGCCGCTGATGAATGTGACCGAGGCGCAGGCTGCGCAGGCGGTTGATTCGCTTAAATCGCTTAATTTGGTGCGCGAATCTGGCGCGGGCCGCGTGCTGCGCTTTGAGCACAATTTTCAGCGCGGCATCAAGGTGCCTGAACAATCGGCCGTGCTGTTGGGTCTGCTGATGCTGCGCGGGCCGCAGACGGCGGGTGAGCTGCGACTGAACAGCGAGCGCTGGTACAAATTTGCCGATATCTCGTCGGTCGATGGATTTCTGGAAGAGCTGCAAGACCGCTCGCCTGACAAAGGTGGCCCGCTGGTGGTCAAACTGCCGCGCGCCCCCGGCGCACGCGAGCAACGCTGGACGCACCTGCTGTGCGGCGCGGTGGACATGGAAGCGATCGCACTGCAAAACCTGGTGGCTAGCGACTCACCCAGCGACCGGGCCGAGCTGGCAACGCGGATTGGGGCTTTGGAAGCCGAGGTCGCACAGCTTCGCGAAACAGTGCAAAAATTGTGCGCTGAACTGGGGATTTCAAGCAGCTTGTCGCCCCTTGTACAGGCGTAAAAGAACGACCGTGCTAAAAAGCGGTATTGCCCCGCTGATATTGCAGTAAATGAAGGAGAATTTTGATGGATTTGACATTCACCCCCGAAGAGCAGAAATTCCGCGAAGACATTCGCGCGTGGGTCGCCGCCAGCCTGCCTGCCAGCATCTCGCACAAGGTTCATAACGCGCTGCACCTCACACGAGACGATCAGCAGGATTGGGCCAAAATCCTGGGCAAAAAGGGCTGGTTGGGCTACGGCTGGCCCAAAGAGTTTGGCGGCCCCGGCTGGAACGCGATTCAAAAGCACCTGTTTGAAGAAGAATGCGCCATGGCCGGCGCGCCGCGCATCATTCCGTTTGGCCCGGTGATGGTGGCCCCGGTCATCATGGCATTTGGTTCGCCTGCGCAGCAGCAGCGGCATCTGCCCGGTATCGCCAGCGGCGAAGTGTGGTGGAGCCAAGGCTACAGCGAGCCGGGGGCGGGCTCTGACCTCGCGTCCCTCAAAACAAAAGCCGAAAAAGTTACGACCAGCCAGGGTGACAAATACATCGTCAACGGCCAAAAAACTTGGACAACACTGGCCCAATTCGGCGAGTGGATTTTCTGCCTGGTACGCACCAGCAGCGACGGCAAGCCGCAGACTGGCATCAGCTTTTTGCTGATCGACATGAAGTCAAAAGGCGTCACTGTGCGCCCCATCAAGCTGCTGGATGGCAGTGTTGAAGTTAACGAAGTCTGGTTTGACAATGTCGAAGTCCCGGCAGAAAACCTGATTGGCGAAGAAAACAAGGGCTGGACTTACGCCAAGCACCTCTTGAGCCACGAGCGCACCAACATCGCCGATGTGAACCGCACCAAGCGCGAGCTGGAGCGCCTCAAGCGCATTGCCAAGGCCGAGGGCATTTACGACGACCCGCGTTTTCGCGACGAGATCTCCAAGCTCGATGTGGACGTGGTGGCGCTGGAGATGATGGTGCTGCGTGTGCTATCGGCGGAGAAATCCGGCAAGCAGTCGCTGGACGTGGCGGGCCTGCTGAAAATTCGCGGCAGCGAGATTCAGCAACGCTTCAGCGAGCTGATGATGCTGGCCGCTGGTCCCTATTCCCTGCCGCTGATTCACGAGGCAATGGAGGCCGGCTGGCAAGGAGATGCGGTCGGTGCGATTCACTGCGCGCCGCTGGCGTCGACTTACTTCAACATGCGCAAGACGACGATTTACGGCGGCAGCAATGAAGTGCAACGCAATATCGTTGCCCAGACGGTGCTCGGCTAAATATTTGGATCAACATCATGAATTTCGATTTTTCTGACGACCAGGAACAACTGCGCGACGCGGTGCGCAAATGGGTTGCCAAGGGCTACACCTTCGAGCGCCGCCGCAGCATCAGCAACGCCGGTGGCTTCTCGCGCGAGGCTTACGGTGAGCTCGCTGAATTGGGCTTGTGCGGCTTGTACATTTCAGATGCACATGACGGTATGGGCATGGGCCCAGTCGAAGGCATGGTGGTGATGGAAGAGCTGGGGCGCGGCATCGTGCTGGAGCCGCTGACGCAAAGTCTGATGGCGGGTGGTGTGATTTCGGGCTACGCCCCAGATGCCGTCAAAGCCGCCTGGCTGCCCAAAATCGCCACGGGGCAATCTCTCGTCGTGCTAGCCTATCAGGAGCGTGCTGCGCGCTATAACCTTGATATATGTCAGGCCAAAGCGACACCAGTCGCAGGCGGATGGAACGTCACCGCATCCAAGAGCGTCGTGCCTGCGGGCGACCAGGCGGATGCCTTCCTCGTGCCCGCCGTCGCCAACGGCAAGATCGCGCTCTTCCTCGTCGAGCGCAACGCAAGCGGCGTCACCACACGCGGCTATGGCACGCAAGACGGTGGCCGCGCCGCAGAACTCAAGCTGCAGGATGCGCCCGCTACGCTGATTACGCTTGATGGCTTAACCGCGCTGGAACATGCCATCGACATCGGCATTGCCGCTACCTGCGCCGAAGCCGTGGGCGTGATGGAAAAAACGCTGGCGATGACGGCCGAATACGTCAACACCCGCAAGCAGTTTGGCGTAACCGTTGGCA
>JANOTE010000500.1:0-1919 GCA_031416195.1 Rhodoferax sp. | reverse complement strand
CCCAGATACGCCGCCTGAACTTCAGCGCTGTTGCGTACAAAGTCGGGTGAGCCGGACGCAATCACCGCGCCATTGACCATCACTGTGATGCAGTCTGCCACGCGAAAAACTGCGTCCATATCGTGCTCCACCAGCAAGATAGCGTGTTTGTTTTTCAGCCCTTGCAACAGCGCCAGCATGCGCTCGGTTTCTTCAGCACCCATGCCGGCCAGCGGTTCGTCAAGCAGTAGAACCTGTGGCGCGGTGGCCAGGCACATGGCGATTTCAAGCTGGCGCTTTTGGCCGTGGCTCAAGCTCCCGGCGGGGCGATCCATCACGTTCAGCAAACCGGCGCGATCGGCGGCATCATGCGCGGCACCCAGGCTGGCCTCGCAGGTCGCCGCGCTTTGCCACCAAAGCCACGGCCTGGGGGTGCGTGCCTGGGCGGACAGGCGGCAGTTCTCCTGCACGGTGAACGTCGGAAAAATGGTGTTGCGCTGGTAGCTGCGGCCCAAGCCCGCTTTGGCGCGGTGCGGCTGTGTCCAATGCGTGACATCCTGGCCCAGCAGCTCCACTGTACCTTCAGAAGCGGGCAACTCGCCCGACAAAATGTTGATCAACGTCGATTTACCCGCACCGTTGGTACCAATCACCGCGTGTACCGTGCCTTGCTCCAGCGCCAGCGACACCTTGTTGACAGCCACCAAACCGCCCCAGCGCCGAGTGATGTCGCGCCCGCGAAGCAAAACTTTGGATGCGGATGTACTCATGACGGCTCCTCCAGCTTCGGCGCGAGGCGTGAGGTGCGGCCTTGCAGCCGATCACGCCACTGCCCCGGCAGGCCCACCAACCCGCGCGGCAGCAGGGCCACGCTGAGCATGATGGTCAAGCCAAGCCCCAGATTCCAGTGCTTGGCAAAGCTGCCAAAAATCGCTTCCGACTTGAAAAACTCCTGTAGCAGCGCAAAGGCGAACGCGCCGATCAACGCGCCGCGCAGGTGCCCAATGCCACCCAAGATGATCATGATCAGCACCGCGCCGCTGAAGTGCCAGCTCAGCATTTCCGGGTTGACGAAGCCATCCTTCACGGCAAACAGAAAACCTGCCAACCCCGCGATCGCGCCTGAAATCGTGAAGGCGGCCAGCTTGTACGGGTAGGTCGCGAACCCGGTGGCGCGCATGCGCTGCTCGTTCACGCGGATGCCCGCCAGCGCCCGCCCGAAGCGCGAGCGCGAAAGCAGTGCGAGAAAGGCGAATACGCCCAGCAGTGCGCTCCAGGTGAAGGCGTAAAGCACCATCGGTTTGTCCAAGTTGAGCAGCGTGCCCAGGCTGGGTTTGACGTTGAGGTAAATGCCATCGGTGCCGCCGCCCAGGGGTGTGTCATGCAGCACGTAGTAGGCCATCTGCGCAAACGCCAGCGTCACCATGATGAAGTAAACGCCTTTGGTTCGCAGCGACAGGGCGCCCACGGCCAGGGCATACAGCGCCGCCGCCAGCACCGACGCGGGCAGGAGCCACAGGATGGAGGCCGCCGCGTCTTTGGGCGACAGCAGCACCGCCGCATACGCGCCAATGCCAAAAAACGCCGCATGGCCAAAGCACACCAGGCCGGTGCCGCCCACCAGCAGCTCCAGGCTGAGCGCAAATATCGAAAACACCATGATCTTGATCACCAGGTCGATGCCAAAGCTGCCCGCCAGAAGCGGATACAAAGCCAACGCGGCGAACACCAGTGCGACGAAAATGTGTTTTGAATAGGGACGCAGATTCATGGTTATACCTGTGCTTCTCATCCCGCTTTGAACAGCCCGTCGGGCTTCCAAAGCAGGATCAGCGCCATCAGCACGTAGACCAGCACGCCCGCCGCCTGCGGCAGCAGTACCGTGCCAAAGGTGTCGACAAAGCCGATCAACAAAGCCGCCAGCAGGGCACCGCGAATCG
>JANOTE010000499.1:0-2162 GCA_031416195.1 Rhodoferax sp. | reverse complement strand
TTAGGGTAAGCGCCGACTCAAACTCGACCTGAACCCGTATTTGGGTGGTAATGCGCGCTCCTTGCGAATTCGATTGCGAGGACAACCAATGCTGCACTTCAAACTTTCCAAACGAGAGTTGCGCCCCCAGTAACTTCGATCTCCCAGCGAAGTACACCATGTGCGGCTCGGGACCGATTGGCACCTGTCGGTCCCCGATCATTTGAGGAACCGAGGACTGTAGCTGTATGTCGGGGTGCGCAAGAATGCCGAACGAGTCGAAATCATCAAAGATCCGGTAGATATCGCCCGTTGAAAACCACACCTTCCCGATACGGTCTTGGCAAGGGTCGAAATATGAACGTCCGCTCAGGACTTGGTGTGGAAACAAACTCCATGATCGGGAACTTTGGCCGGCACCATCCCATACTCGCGTTGTCGTACTCGCCCCGACGCAGTGAATGCACGACACGAGCTCGGAATCGTGAAGCCGTCCATGCATCACTTCGGGTGCACTCCAGTTTGTTGGCCCTTCCTCTGTTCTCAGTCTCAACTGACTGTTCTCGCCGGAAAGGATTAGTTCACCCCACACCTCAAGCCCGTGCAGCCGGAAAGTCCCGTGGCGTCTTACTTTCTCGTCCACCATTAGCTCTGTCCCTTTAAGTGTCTTGTCACTGCCATGCAAAGTCCAAGTCTTGACTTCAAACTTAAGAAACCTTATCCATCTGTTTTTCGGCAGCGTGGTATCGTCAGCGGGCGGTTGCGCCCTTGATTTGAATGTCAGCTTGGAGTCTGTTTCGGACATTCGACCTTTCAATCAAAATGACACGCCCGTCACCCTGCCTACCCAATATAGCCATCAGTTCTGGAAAAGCTCTTACCCCTTTGCATCATCATGCGGTATTCTAATTTTGTTGGCACCTGCCGATGCGCGTTGCGATTGCCAAATCCGAGGGACTCAAGTTTCCGGAGCTGCTGGGCGGAATGGGTCAAATTTCATAGGTCCAGTCGGCCAGCGGCCATCCCGGGCATGGAGTAGATCATCGACGACAAAACGGTTATCGCAACGCGACTACCGACAGACAGATAATCGTGCGAAGCCCAACGACAGGCTCGCCGATCCAGCAACTTTTTTCACTAACCCATTTACTGATCAGACCCATGAAACTTCTACCCATCCTCCCCGCCCTCGCCTTGCTCGCCACCTGCGCGCTGGCCACTTCAGCCCTCGCCGCGGCCCCCGCCGAAACCCTGCTTTCAGGCGTCAAGGTCGTCCACACCACCGACGGCACGGGTGCCAATCCGAAGGCCACTGACACGGTGAAAGTGCATTACAAAGGCACGCTGGCCGATGGCAAGGAGTTCGACAGCTCCTACAAGCGCGGCAGCCCGGCGAGCTTCCCGCTTAATCGTGTGGTGCCGTGCTGGACCGAGGGCATGCAGAAGATCAAGGTCGGCGGCAAGGCGACGCTGACCTGCCCGCCGGCTACCGCTTCTGGCGACCGGGGCGCGGGCGCTGCCGTGCCGCCGAATGCGACTTTGACGTTTGAGGTCGAGTTGCTGGCTATTGAGAAGTAAGAGGCTCGTGCCGCAGGGCGCGGTGGGGGCCAGGGCTTGCCTTCCGGCTCAAAAGGAATCTGCTTCCAGGCCGATCCGGCAGGTCAATCGCTACTTTTTTCATAGCTTCCTGCGCCCGTCTGTATTGGTTTTTAAGCGGAAATAGCTCTTAACCTTGGTCTCACCGTGTGCTTCTGGGCGCGGATTCGGGGACCCCTCACCCCTGCCCTCTCCCTGGGGGCGAGGGAGCAAGAGAGCAAGAGGAAGGAAAGCACCTGGCCGCCACGCCTCATTGATCCTTCACCGACCCGCGCAAACCCTTGATCGCCGAGCGCTGGCTTTTTCCTTCCAGCCTGCGCTGCTTCGAGCCATACGTCGGCTTGGTCGCGCGCCTGGGCTTCGGGAGGGTGCTGACGCTGTCAACGATCTCTTGCAGGCGCGCCAGCGCGTCGGCGCGGTTCATCTCTTGTGTGCGGTGTTGCTGCGCTTTGAGCACCAGCACGCCGCCCTGCGAAACCCGGCTGTCGGCGAGCGCCAGCAGCCGGGCCTTGATGTCGTCGGGCAGCGATGACGCAGCGATGTCGAAGCGCAGGTGAATCGCGCTCGACACCTTGTTGACGTTTTGC
>JANOTE010000498.1:0-2455 GCA_031416195.1 Rhodoferax sp. | reverse complement strand
TCAATCTGCCTGAATTAGCTTGCGCTGCGCCGCACCGCTTCCACATCAGGCGTACTCACCACCACATCGCCACATTGCGCACGCTGTCGCAACGCGTGCTCCATCACCACCAGCGCCAGCATCGCCTCCAAGATCGGCGTTGCGCGAATGCCCACGCACGGGTCATGGCGACCCTTGGTGACCACCTCGACCAAGTTGCCAGCCACATCAATCGAATCACGCGGGGTAATGATGGAACTGGTAGGTTTGATCGCGACTGACACCTCCAAATCCTGCCCGGTGCTGATGCCGCCCAACACGCCGCCCGCGTTGTTCGACATGAAGCCGCCAGGCGTCGGTGAATCGCCATGCGTGGTGCCGCGTTGCGCGACGCTGGCAAAGCCGGCACCAATCTCCACGCCCTTCACCGCGTTCACGCCCATCATGGCCCAGGCAATGTCGGCATCCATCTTGTCAAAGAGCGGCTGGCCCAGGCCCACGGGCACATTGCGCGCGGTGACCCGAACTCTCGCGCCGCAGGAATCGCCGGCCTTGCGCAGCGCGTCCATGTAGTCTTCCAACGCCTGCACGTTGGCTATGGGGGCGAAAAACGGGTTGTTGTGTACGTGCTCCCAGGATTCAAAGCCGATCGCGTGATCACCGATCTGCGTCATGCAGCCGCGAAACTGGGTGCCGTATTTTTCTGCCAGCCACTTTTTGGCGACGGCACCTGCGGCGACCATTGGTGCCGTCAACCGGGCAGACGCCCTCCCTCCCCCGCGCGGGTCACGCAAGCCGTATTTGTGCAGGTAGGTGTAATCGGCATGGCCGGGGCGAAAGCTTTGCAGGATGTTGCCGTAGTCCTTGCTGCGCTGGTCGGTGTTTTTGATCAACAGGCAGATCGGCGTGCCAGTGGTTTTGCCTTCGTACACGCCACTCAAAATCTCAACCGCATCCGGCTCGTTGCGCTGCGTGACGTGGCGGCTGGTGCCGGGGCGGCGACGGTCTAAATCCCCCTGGATGTCGGCCTCACTCAAGGCCATGCCGGGCGGGCAGCCGTCAATCACGCAGCCGATGGCCGGGCCGTGGGATTCACCGAAGTTGGTGACTGCGAATAGATTGCCGAAGGTGTTGCCGCTCATAGGCCGAGATTATCCCTGAGCGGCAGGTTATGACGAGTGGCTCAACTTCTGCCATTTGTCATGATATTCAACACCGACGCGGTAGGTTGCCTGCTGCACCTTCAGCGTGGTGGCCATGTCAATACCGTAGCCGCCGCCCATCGCAAACGCCAGCGGGATGCGCCGCTGCCAGCACCAGTCCATCACGCGGCGATCCCGCGCCTCCAGGCCGTCGTAGCTGAGCTTCAGGCGACCCAGGCGGTCGCCCTCGTGCGGATCGGCACCCGCGAGGTAAAGCACCAAATCGGGCTTGAACTTCTGCTCCAACGTGTGCAGCGCATGCTCCAGGGCTTCGAGATACGCGGCATCCTGGCAGCCGTCTGGCAAGTCCACATCCAGATCACTTGCCTCTTTGCGAAACGGAAAATTCTTCTGGCCGTGAATCGACACGGTGAACACACTGGCGTCATTCTTGAAGATGCTGGCGGTGCCGTTGCCCTGATGCACATCCAGATCGATGATGGCCACTTGCAGCGGTGCGCGACGATGTCGATGCTGCCGCGACCACTCAGACTGCATCAAGCGTGCCGTGACCGCCAGATCGTTGAACACGCAAAACCCGCCGCCCCTGTCTGCATAGCTGTGATGCGTGCCACCTGCAAGGTTGGCCGCAAGCCCGGCGGGTTGGCCCGAAACCAGCCCGAGACTCACGCGCGCCGCTTCAATGCTGGCCCCAACCGAACGCCGCGCCCGCTCCGCCATCGCCAAGCTCCACGGAAAGCCGATCTCCCGCATCACGCTGGGCAAAATGCTGCCTGAAGTGATGGCTTGAATGTAGTCTGGCGTGTGGCACAGCGCCAATTGCCCGTCCGTGGCGGCTGGCGCGACTTGCAGTTGAACCTGCGGCAGTGCCTGCGTCAACCAGTCGCGCAGCAGCGCGTACTTGCCCATCGGAAAGCGATGACCCGCGGGCAACGGCAGTACAAACTGATCGGCGTAGAAGGCTTGCAAAGTCCTAACCCTGCTCAGCTTCCTCGCCCGCAGGCCAGTCGCGAATATAGGCCTTGAGCATCTTGTTCTCGAAGTTCTGGCTGTCCACCACGGCCTTGGCCACGTCGTAGAAACTGATCACACCCATCAACATCATCTTGTCAACCACGGGCATGTAACGCGCATGGCGCTCCAGCATCATGCGGCGCACCTCGTCGAGTTCGGTCTCCATGGTGCAGGTCAGCGGCGCGTCGTCCATCGCGGCCCGGACCGATGCGGTCCCGATCGAGCCGCCATTCCTGACCAGGGTCTGGATCACCTCGCGAAAAGTCAGCATGCCGACCAGTTCGCCGTGCTCCATGACG
>JANOTE010000497.1:0-1886 GCA_031416195.1 Rhodoferax sp. | reverse complement strand
CCCAGGAAGGCACCCACCATGAAGAAGGCGCCGTGGGCAAAGTTCACCACCGTGAGCATGCCAAAGATGAGTGACAGGCCAATCGCCAGGAGCGCGTAAACGGCACCCAGGGCGATACCCGTCATTAACTGCAGGGCGAACAACTGGGGCGTGACATCAAGCATGGCTAAACGATTGCCGGTATGCGGTTATCAGGTGCTGACCTTGTGGCCCATTTCATCGCAGGTGCGCAGGTTTTTCTCATCCGGCGCTTCGATGGACAGCACGTTGAAGACATCGTATTTGTCTTTCATGTTCTTGGATTTGGACTCGACGATGACCACTGATTGAATCGACTGGTGATCGCACTTGCGGTAGAACTGCTCGCCTTTGTAGAAGTTGTAGCGCAACTGGCGCAGCGCAATGCTGACCTTCATCGATTCGGTGGATTTCGAATCGCGCACTGCCTGTAGCACACTGCGCACACCCGCGTAGCCCAGCGCCCCATAGTCTGAGGGCACAGTACCGCCGTAAGCCTTGCGGAACTTGTCATTGAAGGTTTTGGCGGCGGGGATTGTGTCCTCCATGCCCCAGTAGTAAGAGGTGCCGCCCAAGATGCCCTCAAAGGCTTCTGCGCCGCCGGCTTGACGCGCGGTGTAAAGCAGTACCGGCGCGATGATTTTGGTGTTGGCTTTGAGGCCAAAGTCAGTCGCCTGTTTGGCAGAATCCACCAAGTCACGGCCAAAGTTGCACAGCACGAGGATGTCGGGCTTTAAGGATTGAATGCGCGGCAAAAAGGCCGAGTAATCGGCAACGCCCAGCGGATGGCGGATGTCTGCCAACGTTTGCGCACCCAGGGCCTGACCCGCGCGCTGAAAGCCGCGAACCATTTCATGGCCGTAGGCGTAGTCTGCCGTCAAGTAAACAATTTTCTTGCCAAACTTGGGGAACGCGTAACGGGCCACAGCACCTGCCGTCAAATGCGGATTCAGCGCTTCGTGGAAGGTGTACAAGCTCCAATCTTTGGCTTCATTGATTGCATCGGACTGGCTGATGGAGTTGAAGATGATTTTGCGATCACGGCTGACCGCGTTGATCGACAACTGCGTGGCCGCGGAGAGCGAGCCCACCACAAAATTAACTTTGTCCTTCTCGATCAACTCCAGCGTGCGGGTGGCCGCCTCGCCCGGGTTGAGCTTGTCATCACGCACCAGCAGCTCGGCCTTCATGCCGTTGTAGCCACCGGTCTCATTGAACTCCTTGACCGCCAGCTCAGCGGCGCGCACCTGATCTTGCGCCTCGGCTGAGAACGCGCCGGTGAGCGGCACCGGGAAGCCAATTTTGATCGTGCTGGCCTGCGCGCGGACCACGCCGACAAGCCCCGGTGCCAGCATGGCGGCACTGCCCGCGAGAAGCAAGGAACGGCGGCGCGGTTGTATCGTAGAAAGCTGCTGCATGGATGACTCCGTTGGTTTAGAGAGAGAACACAGGGAAAGAATGTCTGGCAAATTAGAACTTAAGCGATTTCGGCTTGCGTGACTTGCTGGGTGGACGACAGGTCAATGGCGGTCTCCATCATCACATCTCGAACATTGCGCTGCATCGCCTTGGCTACAGAGGTGCCCAAGTAAGCGCCCAAGTGCCGTGCACGTTCGACAACGGCCTGGCCCGCTATGAGTCGCTCGGACTCGTAGGCCAGAAGCGCAACGGGAGTGACACCGAGTTTGGCAAAGCAATCAGCCAGCACGCTTGCATCCTGCGCCGCCTTGGTGACACCCATGCCGACGTGCGGACGCGCCACAAAAGCGGCATCGCCCATCAGCGCAATACGTCCAAAGACAATCTGCTGGCTGCTGCAATCGTAAATGGGCTGCAAGAAAGGTTGCGCGGTTTTTTCAAGAATTTCG
>JANOTE010000496.1:0-1940 GCA_031416195.1 Rhodoferax sp. | reverse complement strand
CGATTCGCTAGGCCACGTCGCGGAGGGCGTGTACTGCGCCCGCGCGGTCGTCCAACGCGCGCAAAGCCTTGGGGTCGAGATGCCGATTTCTGCGGCGGTTGTTGCGCTGCTGGATGGGCAGATCAACCCTGCGCAGGCGGTAGCGGCGTTGATGGGGCGGGGGGCGCGGGGGGAGGTTTGATCGTTTGCTTTTTGCCTGTGCCGCCACCCACCCAGCGCGGCGACAGCGCAATGTGCTGCGGTTTTGGCGCGAAAGCACGCGCGACACGAAAAATGCGTGCGACGCGGTGGTCGCTCATTTTTTGAGGTAACCGATAGATCGTTTCCGCGCGCATTTCACGCCAAAGCCCGGTCACATTGCGCTGTCGCCGCGCGGGGTGGCTGGCTGGTTGGGCTTCGACAGTCGCATGGGGGCGGAAGCGCAAGTTCAATCAGCGCCCTCAATTACTTGAAATGGCCGGCTGGAGGTCTAGAATCTCTCAAAACAGATTGCGGGGTTTGTCGGGATTTTTATACCTGTATAAAGCTCACAAGAAGCCGCCGCAAGCAAGACTGCAAGCCACTTTCAGGAGGAATTCGTGCCCGATTTACCCAGCAGAGGCTTGATCGTGCTGTCTGAAAACAAGAAGTACGAGACGTGGACGACTGGCCAGTCCATGGATTTTGAAGTGTTTGGCCGCGTCGTGAAGGCGTGGCAAGGCGAAGAGTTTTGAAAGGGAACCCATGAAGTTTGCAACGCTTTTGATAGCTTTTTTGGCAATATACACGGGAGCCTGCAGCGCGCAGACCAGAAAATGCATTGGTACAGATGGGAGAGTCACATACTCCGATGTGGTGTGCAGCACCGCTGGCACGAGTCAAACGATCAACACCAATGCGAACACCATTGACCAATCGAGCGCTCGCCGGGAAATTGATGCCCAGCCCGCGGCCAACATGCCAGACAGCAAAGTCAGCTTCACTAAAGTGGGCGCACCACAGGATTGCACTTTCGCCTATTACGCTCTGGGTGACGACAAAGGCAAACGACTCGCTGATGCTGCAAAGGCGGAATGTCTTGCCAATAATCAGGCCAAACTCAAGGGTGAGCCCAACTCGCTTGAAGCCTATGGCTTTTGGCGCGACCACCGCGCACTCAAGGTGGCTCAACGCAATGGCACTATTGCATCCGCACAGGCCAAAGAGGCCGCCGCAGATGCTCGTAATGCCATAAATACAAGGCCAATGTCGGCCAATCCGAAATTAACGTGCAAGCCGAGTGTAAGTGGTCGAACCCTCGAATGCGAATAGCGTAAAGGCTCAATCGACGGGACAGTGCCCGTAACTTCGGGTTAAATTTCTTCCCGCTTTCAAGGAGGCTTTCATGGAGAAGCCATTAGACACAAAGGCACTCGCAAGGCTGACGGAGCAGTTGCTCATAGTTCACCAGCGGTATTCGTTGCAGCAGTGGGCCGATCAGTTTCGCCGGATGCCTGGTGGCCCGGCGTTTCTTCAGGAATGGGCGCGTCAATGGCGGCTACACGCCGCATCAGCAGTTTTACCAAAGTACGACGCGGCAACATCAGACTTGCTTGCGGGCGCACGGGAAGACGTGATCGAGGTGATTCTGAAGGAGTTGTCGATCTGACCAAAATGAACGTCTTGCCAAAGAGTCGAGTGTTAGCAACTTCAGCTTCGGCCAAGAGGCTAGTTGTCAGTCGTATCGTCATGTCAACCTCTAATTCAAAATTTAACAGACCGGTTCATCGGATTGCCTACGGCTCCCGTTGACCGGCGGCGTTAATGACTTCTTTAGAGCAGACTGAACGACAGCAATCAGTCTAAAACTGATAGTTCAAAAAAGACTCACAGACGGGGTTGTGCCTGTTTTATTTGACATTGAAGCACTTCAAAAAAAGTAAGCAGAGCACGGCGATTGGGCAATGTGACCGGGCTTTGGG
>JANOTE010000495.1:0-2006 GCA_031416195.1 Rhodoferax sp. | reverse complement strand
GCGCCTGGCCCCGTCGTGCTGGTCGGCAACGAGATTGGCCTGGGTGTAATTCCGCTCGGCGCTGAAGTGCGCCGCTTTGTTGATGCGCTCGGACAACTCAACCAGACTGTGGCGCGGGTTTGCCAGGGAGTTACGTTAATGGCCGCAGGCTTGCCGTTGACGCTGAAAGGCAGGCCATGAAAACTGCTTTCTTCCTGTTTATCGCTGGGATAGCCTTGGTGGGTTGGAGCCCTGCGCAAGCCCTGCAAGTCACGGATGACAGGGGTACCCCTGTCAGCTTCGACAAAACGCCGCAGCGCATCGTCAGCATGCTGCCGTCCCTCACGGAAACCGTGTGCGAGCTGGGCCACTGTGCTCGACTGGTGGGCGTAGATCGATATTCTGACTACCCTGCCAATGTAAAGACGTTGCCTAAGGTCGGTGGTGGCATCGACCCGAATATCGAGGCCATCGTGGCGCTGCGGCCCGACGTGGTGCTGATGGCGACCTCTTCGCGCGCGGGCGATCGCCTGGAGGCGCTGGGCATCAAGGTGGTGGCGCTGGAGACTAAAACGCACAAGGATGTGCAGCGCGTCATGCTCACGCTGGGCCAGGTGCTGGGCATTGCAGACGCACAGCGCATCTGGCGCGCGATTGATGCAGGGGTGTCGGCGGCGGCCCAATCGTTACCCCCGCAGGTGCGTAACACGCGGGTTTATTTTGAGGTGAATCAAGGGCCGTACGCAGCGGGTGAATCGTCATTCATCGGCGAGACATTGACCCGCCTGGGCGTGAAAAATATCGTACCCGCAAAGTTGGGGCCGTTTCCCAAACTCAACCCGGAGTTCATCGTGCGCGCTAATCCTGATCTCATCATGATTGGCCAAAGCAGTGCGAATGGCATGGCTCAGCGCCCTGGCTGGCACAGCATGCGCGCGCTTCGCGAGCAACGCGTATGCTTTTTTTCAAGTGAACAAGCCAATGTGCTGGTGCGCCCGGGGCCGCGCATGGCTGAAGGCGCGCGGCTGATGGCGCAGTGTCTGGCTGATCGGGCCCCCAAAACCAAGTCAACGGGTGCTGCTCTGGAGGCCCCATCTTGAACCTGCGCCGCACCTCGGTGATGGTGTGGGCTCTGCTGCTATGCGGCGTGTTGCTGGTGGTCTTGGGAGTGTGCGTCGGCAGCACCGGGTTCGAGAACCTCATTGCCCCCCTGCTCAACCCTGTGCAAGACCCGGCGCAATATGCCATGGCGTGGCAGATCGTTTGGGATATTCGCCTGCCGCGCACGCTGGGCGCATGGGTGGCAGGTGCGCTGCTGGGCTTGTCGGGGGCTGTCGCGCAAGGCCTGTTCCGCAACCCGCTGGCCGATCCCTATCTGCTCGGTAGCGCCTCGGGTGCGTCACTCGGCGTAGCGCTGGCACTGGCCGCCATGAGCGGTGCGGCGGGCATGCTGGGCGGCGACATCATGCGTGGGGGCACGGTGGTCAGCGTGTTCTCCAGCAGCGTGCTGGTGCGCTTGGGCCTTACCGGTGCAGCCTTTATCGGTGCGGTGCTGGCTGTTCTGCTTACGCTGGCACTCTCGCGGGGTGTGCAGCATACGCTGCGCCTGCTGCTGGCCGGGGTCGTTGTAGGCGTGGTGCTGGGTGCCATGACGCACTTGGTGCTGTTGTTCTCGCCCGATTCGCTGCAGGCGATGCAAGCCTTCATGCTGGGCTCCACCAGCTTTGTGGGCTGGACATCCTGCCTGTTGATGGCGGGCGTGTGGGGGGGGTGCGCCATCGCCGCGTGGCTACTGGGCCGGGTGTTGGATGGATTAAGCCTTGGCGATGCCACTGCGCGCAGCTTGGGCTTGCCGCTCGCCCCAATGCGCGTTGCGCTGGTAGCGGTGCTGGCGTTGTCCACAGGCACGGCGGTCGCGCAAACAGGGCTGATCGCGTTTGTGGGCCTGGCAGCACCGCACCTGGTGCGCTCAGTGATCAAAACTACGCACGGCCAACTCATTTTGCTGTCCAGCCTGGTGGGCGGCG
>JANOTE010000494.1:0-1956 GCA_031416195.1 Rhodoferax sp. | reverse complement strand
GACTTGCCGCAGCCGTTGGGGCCCACCACGCCGACCAATTGCCCCGGCAGTTGAAACGTGGTCGGCTCAACGAACGATTTGAACCCGGATAACTTGATGGAGTTGAGACGCACGGCGGGAAAGTAACTTCGCTAACTATTTGATTTATCCAGAGAATTGAGCAAAGTCAGACGGGGCAAAACAACTGAATCAGCCACAAAAACAGGGCATGATGATAACTTGCAGGCAAGCTCTGCCGCAGTGATTTTACGTAACGGCGGGCTGTGTGCAATTGGGGTTTAATAAGCGCGCAAATTTGCTATATTATTTATATCTTCTTGTGCAATATATACGAGAGCTATAAGCCTATTTTATCCGTATTTTGACGAATTTTTGCCTTTGTAGGCTTAAAATTAACTTGCAGGTTAATTTTTAACCATCTCAGCAACTGACCGGCTAAAACGACGGGATAATCGCGCCATCATGAATCCCCTGCTCACCCACCTGCAACCTTACCCGTTCGAGCGCCTGCGCCAGCTATTTGCGGGCATCACGCCCAACCCCAACTTTCGCCCGATCAGCTTGGGCATTGGCGAGCCCAAACACGCTACGCCGACTTTCATCGTGGATGCGCTGGATGCGGCTGCGCGCGCTACGCCCAGCGGCCTGGCCGCCTATCCCGCCACTGCGGGCGACATCGCGCTACGCGAATCGTTTGCGCGCTGGCTGCAGCGTCGCTATGCGTTGACGCTGAATCCCGCTACGCAGATGCTGCCCGTCAATGGCTCGCGCGAGGCGCTGTTTGCACTGGCGCAGACCGTTATCGATCCAAAACGTGATCCCAACAATCAACCGTGGGTTGTGTGCCCGAATCCGTTCTATCAAATCTACGAAGGCGCGGCGATTCTGTCGGGGGCCAAGCCGTGGTTCGTACCCGCTGTGCCATCTAAAAACTTCGCGCCGGATTGGGACAGCGTCCCCAAAGCGGTTTGGGCCAATACGCAATTGCTTTTTGTCTGCTCGCCGGGCAACCCAACCGGCGCGGTAATGGGGCTTGACGAATGGAAGAAGCTGTTTGACTTGAGTGATCGCCACGGCTTCGTGATCGCCTCTGACGAGTGCTACAGCGAGATTTATTTTCGCGAAGATGACAAAGGGGGGCCACCGCTGGGCGGCCTGGAAGCGGCGGCAAAGCTGGGTCGTGCAGATTTCAAAAATCTGATCGCGTTGACCAGCCTGTCCAAGCGCAGCAACGTGCCGGGCCTGCGCAGCGGCTTTGCGGCGGGCGATGCGGCAATCATCAAGCAGTTTTTGCTCTACCGCACCTACCACGGCAGCGCGATGAGCCCGGTAGTGCAATCAGCCAGCATCGCCGCCTGGAATGACGAAGTACACGTGGTGGCCAACCGCGCAATGTACCGCCAGAAGTTTGCGCAAGTCACGCCCGTGCTGGCCAGTGTTTTGGATGTTAAATTGCCCGATGCCGCCTTCTATTTGTGGGCAAAAATTGACGGTGGCGACGATGTAGCCTTCGCCCGCGACCTCTTCGCTAACTACAATGTGACGGTTCTTCCCGGCTCTTATCTAGCACGTTGCGTCGATGGCCAAAACCCAGGCGCTGGCCGCATCCGCATGGCGCTGGTGGCGGATACCGCCGAATGCCTGGAAGCCGCGCTGCGTATCGTTCAATTTGCCAAATCAAGTACCTCCTCAAAAATCTGAATCTTTCCAAAACTCAAATGACCCAAGACACCACCCAACTCCAAAAAACCATCGAAGCCGCGTGGGACAACCGCGCCAACCTGTCTGTTGCCAGCGCGCCCGAGGAAGTGACCGATGCGGTCGATCACGTCATCGCCGAGCTGAACAAGGGCCGCCTGCGGGTGGCCACGCGCCAAGGCGTGGGGCAATGGACGACGCACCAGTGGATCAAAAAAGCCGTGCTATTGAGCTTCCGTCTAAAAGACAACGTCGTCA
>JANOTE010000493.1:0-3324 GCA_031416195.1 Rhodoferax sp. | reverse complement strand
CAACGTGGGTGGCGCATCGCGCGGCCTGAGCCCGCCAGACCCGCCCAAGGGTCAGATGGTTGTCTACTCGGCCAGCCGAGGCCAGCAGGGGCTGGATCGCCTGAGCGATGCAGATAACCACCCCAACAGCGTTTTCACCCGAGAATTCATCTCGCGCATGCGCCAACCAGGCTTGAAACTCGAAGAGCTGGTGCGCGAGATTCAAGACTCGGTCGAGCGCCTGGCGCGCACCGTGAGCCATGAGCAGCGCCCGGCGATGTACAACGAGGCGCGTGGCAACTTTTACTTTTTTGGCCCCAACGCAGCGGGCACCCCAGCAGCAGCAACAGGAGCCGCCATCAATGAAGCCCTGCGCGAAGACCGCTTTTGGGAGGACACCAAATCCGCTGGCAACCGCGACGGCTTTGAAGCCTATCTGGATCAATACCCCAAGGGCCGCTATGCCAATCTGGCGCGGGCCAACATCAACCGCCTGATTGCTGCGGGCGGTGCGGTCACTGCCAACCGTGCCAGCAGCGCGGCGAATGTTGCCTCGTCCGCCGCCATGCCCGTCATCCCATCGGCCACAAACTCAGTGAACGCTAATGCGCCTCCACCGCGCGTTGCTGCGGGCGCAACGGTTCAACCCGGCGACCTGGTAGTGGCAGCGCTGTCGCCTCAACAACGATCCGTTAAAAAGCTCAACATGCCCAATGGCGACCGCTATGAGGGAGAAGCGATTGGTGTTGTCCGCACCGGCAAAGGCATCTATGTTTTTGCCAACGGCGACAAATACGAGGGCGAATTGCTGGACAACTTCTTCCACGGCAAAGGCACGCAGACCTACGTTAACGGCGACACCTACGAGGGCGAGTACGAGAACGGCAACAAGCAGGGCCGTGGCATCTACCGTTTTGCCAATGGCGATCGGTACGAGGGTGATTTTTTCAACAACGCCAAAAATGGCAAAGGCATTCACTTCTTTGCCAGCAAAGGTCGCTACGAAGGCACTTTTCAAGCTGGTGTACAAGCCGGTGCGGGCACACACTTCTACTCCAACGGCGACAAATTTGTAGGCCAGTTTGCCAACGGCGTTCGCCACGGCAAAGGGCTTTACAACTTTGCGGGTGGGCAGACCAAGCCGCAGGAATTTGACTACGGCACTGAAAAGGCGAATTGATTTTTCTACAATCGGGCGATGACCCCGAACTCAGACACCCGCCACTCGCGCTACACCCGTGCGCAAGCGCTACCCGGCATCTTGGCCAGCCGTATCGCCATCCTCGACGGTGCCATGGGCACCATGATCCAACGTTTTAAGCTGACTGAAGCCGACTACCGCGGCGAGCGCTTCAAGGCGCACCACAAAGACGTGAAGAACAACGGGGATTTGCTCAGCCTGACGCGACCGGACGTGATTCGCGACATCCACGAAGCCTACTTGGGCGCAGGCGCGGACTTGATCGAGACCAACACCTTTGGCGCAACTTCGGTGGCGCAGGAAGATTACGACCTGGCCCCACTGGCGCGCGAGATGAATGTGGCCTCGGCAAAAATCGCCCGTGCCGCGTGCGACAAATATTCAACGCCCGACAAACCGCGCTTCGTTGCCGGTGCGTTAGGCCCGACGCCCAAACCCGCCAGCATCAGTCCTGATGTGAACGACCCTGGCGCGCGCAACATCACCTTTGAAGCACTGCGTGCCAGCTACTACGAGCAGGTGGCGGGTCTGGTTGAAGGTGGTAGCGATGTGCTGTTGGTCGAAACCATTTTCGACACGCTCAATGCCAAGGCCGCGCTGTTTGCGATTGACGAGTACTTTGAAGACACGGGGGAGCGCCTGCCGTTGATCATCAGCGGTACGGTAACGGATGCATCAGGGCGCATTTTGAGCGGGCAAACCGTCACCGCCTTCTGGTACAGCGTGCGCCACGCGCAGCCGTTGGCGATTGGCCTGAACTGTGCGCTCGGTGCCGCGTTGATGCGACCTTACATTCAAGAATTGAACCGCGTCGCGCCCGACACCTTCATCAGCTGCTACCCCAACGCGGGCCTGCCCAACCCGATGGCCGAGACGGGCTTTGACGAGACGCCCGAGGTCCCGTCGCGCCTGATCCGCGAGTTTGCCGAGCAGGGCTTGGTCAACATTGTGGGCGGCTGCTGCGGCACCACGCCGGAGCACATTGCCGCCATGGGCCAAGCGGTGCAGCCGCTGGCAGCACGCAGTTTGCAAAAGAGCTTTTTCTACAAGGAAGCGGCGTGAGCTTTTGGCGATGGCTTGCGCTAGCGTCGGCGTTCATGGCCGCAACAGGTGCTGTGGCGCAGACTCCCGCCGTCCCGCGATTCGTTGAAGAAACCGATGCCTCGGGCTTTCAGAGTCGCTTTGAAGGCGAAGGCGAATTTCTGGTCGGCGGTGGAGTTGCCACGTTTGATTGCGATGCCGATGGCATGCCCGAGGTTTACGTCACAGCAGGTGTCAACCGCTCCAAGTTTTACCGCAATAAGAGCACGCGCGGTGGTCCCATCAAGCTGCTGGAAGAACGCAGCGGGCTGGAGCTGACAAATGCCAACGGCGCTTACCCGCTGGACATCGATGGCGATTCGCCCTTCGTGGCCGATGTGCCCGACGGTGAGGACCTGATCGAAGCGGCGGGACGATCCGGCTATGTTCAATGGCTGTTTCGACCGGTTCGTGGAGGCATCTGGTCGGAGGTCGCTGATGACATCACGCTCCAACCCGGCGGTTACCGCAATCCGCCCTGCCCGTTATTGTGCGAAGCGCCAGAACGCCGGCTCACACCGCGCGATCGGCGCTGGGTCTACCAATTTGGGCGCAGTGACAAGGTGATCGACCACAATCACTGAGGCGGTCAGGCGCGCTCAGTGAGCGCGAGTTTCAAGCCGAGGCCGACAAAAAATCCGCCGAGTACACGGTTCATCCACAAGCCGAAATCCGATGCGGTTGCAAGATGGCCCAATAACCGCGACGACGTCCACGCGACGAAGATATTCCATAACGTCCCGTTGATGTTGAAGACCAGGCCAAGAAAAAGAAAAGCCGCCACTTTACTGGTGCTTTCAACCGCGATGAATTGAGGAACGAACGCCAGGAAGAACAACGCGACTTTTGGATTGAGTGCGTTGGTCAGGAATCCCTGCCAGAAAATTCGAGCGTTCGAGTCTCGCGCCCGCATAGCTATCGTCGTTTTCGGTGCGACTCTTCGCGAAATCAGCATCGACACGCCGACGTAAACCAGGTACGCCGCGCCGATCCACATGATGCATCGCAATCGTGCGCGAGTCTGGCGACCAGGCGTACGCGGGCGATGGTCCGCTCCATGTGCC
>JANOTE010000492.1:0-7143 GCA_031416195.1 Rhodoferax sp. | reverse complement strand
ATCCGCTTCAAAGGCGTGACGGCGGTGGTTGGCCGGGTTCATCAGGAACTGCAACGGCACCTCAAACACGGCATCAACTTCATGGTGATTGGGCGTGATGGTAAAGCCAGGATCGACCAGCGCAACCACCGGGGTGATGATGAAGGCACTGCCGGTTTTGTACTCCGACAGATTGCCAAGCACCGTAACAAACTGCGGCTCCAGGCCCACCTCTTCGTGTGCCTCGCGCAGCGCGGTTGCCGCCGCATTCTCATCATCTGCATCCGCTTTGCCGCCGGGGAAGGCGATTTGGCCTGAATGCGTCGACAGGTGCGCAGAGCGCTGGGTCAACAGCACCATCGGCTGCCCACGCATCACGATGGGCACCAGTACCGACGCATGGATCGTGGGGCGGTCTGCATATTTCATTTCCGTCAGCAACTCGGGCATCCAGACGGGCGGTTGTGCGAATCGCTGGCGCAACGCGCTGGATTGAAGTTGATCTTGCGACACGGCTGCCAAATGCGAATCCACACCGATGACCGCCACGGTACGGGGGTCAAAATTCGGCAGTTTTGACAGGGGCACGAATGGCGTGAGAGGCTTGGGCGATGGGACAGCGAACACAGGAATCGAATCTCAGGTTGAAAAGCAGACGTTAACTTTGAAGTTAACTTTCAATATCGGAACGCCAAAATGCAAAAAGCCGCCACAAGCAGATGTTGTAGCGGCTTTCACAACCAGCAGACTGCTTACTGCATATTTACACTGCAGTCTTCTTGGCCGGCAATTTTTCTTTAATACGCGCCGACTTGCCGCTGCGGTCACGCAAGTAGTACAGCTTGGCACGGCGCACATCGCCACGGCGCTTGACTTCGATGCCGGCGATCAGCGGGCTGTAAGTCTGGAAGGTACGCTCCACACCTTCACCGCTGGAAATCTTGCGCACAATGAAGCCGCTGTTGAGGCCGCGATTGCGCTTGGCAATCACCACGCCTTCGTAGGCCTGAACGCGCTTGCGCGTACCTTCAATCACGCTGACGCTCACAATAACTGTGTCGCCAGGCGAGAATTCAGGAATTGTTTTGCCGAGGCGAGCAATTTCTTCCTGCTCAAGGGTTTGAATCAGATTCATGATTTTCCAATGTGATCTTGCGCGCGCCAATGTCGGAATGACACTAAGGGCTGGTGAATCGATTGAGTTGCAATTGATTCAAAAACGGCCGGGCAGAGGATCGGTTAGCCTTCTATTATAACTTGACCGAGAACCGCTTCATCCTGCGCACTGAAGCGACCTGCTCGGCGCGCCTGCTCGATCAAGTCAGAACGCGTCGCTGCCGTCAAGCGCAGCCGCTGATCACGCCGCCAGCGTTCAATCTGAATATGGTGGCCAGACAGCAAAGCCTCTGGCACGGTTTTTCCGCGCCAATCTTCGGGCCGGGTGTAGTGCGGGCAATCCAGCAGGCCATCCAGCGCGGGGTTGAAGCTGTCTTGGGCGTGGCTCGCCTCGTCGCCCAGCACGCCGGGTTGCAGTCGCGCAACCGCGTCAAGCAGCGCCATCGCGGCGATTTCCCCACCCGACAGCACAAAATCGCCCAGGCTGATTTGCTGGGTCACGAATTCCTCAACGAAGCGCTGGTCAACGCCCTCATAGCGACCGCAGATCAATATCGCACCGGCGCTTGCCGACCATCGCTCCACCGCAGCATGATTCAAAGGTTTACCAATGGGCGAGAACAGAACCACCGGTGCGCCATCATTTCGCGCCTCACGAATGCTTTGCACACATTGCGCCAAGGGCTCGGCCATCAAAACCATACCGGGGCCGCCACCGTAGGCACGGTCATCCACACGGCGGTAGTTTCCGAGTGCGAAATCCCGTGGGTTGCTCAAGTTCACCTGAACCTGGCCCGACTCAAACGCACGGCGCGTGATGCCACTGGTCAAGAATGGCGCGAACAGCTCGGGGAACAGGGTGACGATGTCGAAGCGCATCGATTGGGTTGATCCAAAGGATCAGTAGTCCAACTGCCAGTCCACTGTGATCACGCGCTTGGCCAGATCAACGTCATCAACGTAAGCGGCTACAAAAGGAATCAGACGCTCCTGCGGTTTGCCGTCTTGCAGAAAATCCATCACCAGCACGGTTTGGGCACCTGTTGAGAGAAGTTCTCTGACCTCGCCCAAAGTTACGCCTTCGCGGTTGACGACGCCCAGGCCAATCAGGTCAACCCAGTAGTACTCATCTTTATCTGCGGTGGGAAAGCTTGCGCGAGACACGAAGATGCGTGCACCTTTAAGCGACTCGGCGGCGGTGCGGTCGTCCACATCTTGCGCTGTCGCAACCACGGTGTCGGAATGAGTTTTGGCTTCGCGTATCGCGAGTTTTAGCACCCCCGAAAAGGTTTTGGCACCTTTTTCAGACGGCAGAATAAACCAGCGTTTGGAAGAAAACAGCGCCTGAGGATCGGCGCTGTGGGACAAGACCTTGAACCAGCCTTTGATGCCCCAAGCGTCGGCAATGCGCCCGACTTCGATGGCATCCGCTGGAAGTTCAGCGGCTTCGAGGCCGGGCAGCATGGGAAGGCTAGGCTACGGCAGGTGCTTTTGCGGCAGCCTGCGCGATCAAACGCTCAACTGTTGGTGAAGCTTGTGCGCCAACGCTGCGCCAGTAGGTCAAACGATCCTGGGCCAGGCGGATGCTCTCTTCTTTGGCAGTGGCAATCGGGTTGTAAAAACCGATGCGTTCAATGAACCGACCATCACGGCGGGTGCGCTTGTCAGCGACCACAATGTTGAAAAACGGGCGAGCTTTTGCACCGCCACGGGCGAGTCGAATAACGACCATGATTAATCCTTGGTTGACACGAACTTTTGCACGAAACTCAAAATGACTGAACCAGCGAATCGCCCAAAATGATTTGAAAGCAATCGCTGTAGATACGCTCAGCTCACCCTAAAATTCACAATTCAACAAAAATTCAACAATATTCGGAGTTTGAGACACGCAACTTGACCACCCGGCCAGCGGCACTCTGAACAGCCTTCGATTATAGCCTTTCTAGTGTGAAATACCTCCTATGACTCATATCCGCGCCAGCATTAAGGCCGACTTGCCCGAAATAACCGCCATTTACGCGCACCACGTGCTCCATGGCACAGGTACATTTGAGATTGATCCGCCAGACTTGGCCGACATGACCTCGCGCCGAGCCGATGTGCTGTTAAAGGGTCTGCCCTATTTGGTGGCAGCAGATTCAGCCTCGGGTCGGGTGCTGGGCTACGCCTACTGCACTTGGTTCAAGCCGCGCCCGGCCTATCGATTCTCGGCAGAAGATTCGGTTTACATCGCGGCGGATGTGCACGGCAAGGGCCTGGGGCGCGCGCTCTTGGCGGAGCTTGCCGCACAGGCCGAGAAAATCGGCGTGCGCAAGCTGATTGCGGTAATTGGCGACTCGAAAAACCTGGGCTCCATCGGCGTGCATCGCAGTGCAGGTTTCACCGATGTCGGCGTGTTGAAGTCATGCGGCTGGAAGTTTGATCAGTGGTTGGACGTGGTATTGATGGAAAAGGCTCTGGGTTTGGCGGATACCGCACCCGCCCCACAATAGGGCCATGACAAAGAACAAAACTATCGCGGCCTGGCTGAGCTTTGTCGCAGGCCCGATGGGTCTTCATCGCTTCTACCTCAAAGGCTTCGGCGATCCCCTGGGTTGGGCGTTGCCTGTACCCACTCTCCTCGGGCTGTACGGCATCGCGAGGGCACGTGCGTTGGGCCTGGACGATGGGTTGAGTTGGGTGCTGATTCCATTTCTGGGGTTCACCATCGCAGGCTGCTGCCTGGCCGCCATCGTTTATGGCTTGATGGAGCCCGATGCCTGGAACGCGAAGTTCAATGCCGCCAAGCCAGTCAGCCCGTCTGCGGGTAAAACAAATTGGCTCACCATCGGTGCGCTGGTCGGTTCACTGATGATTGGCTCCACCGCGCTGATCGCCAGTGTTGCCTACAGTTTTCAGAGCTACTTCCAGTACCAGGTGGAAGAATCTCGCAAGCTGTCGCAATGAGTTGTCGCAGTAAGTGATTTTTAGAATATCTGCAGGCTGAGCCAGTAGGCCACCGTCGCAACGAATGCGCTGGCAGGAATGGTCAGAATCCAGGCCCACACAATATTGCCTGCCACGCCCCAACGCACTGCGCTTGCACGCCGAGCCGAGCCCACGCCCACGATGGCACCCGTGATGGTGTGCGTGGTGGACACGGGAATGCCCAGGCCCGTGGCGATAAACAGCGTAATTGCCCCGCCCGTCTCGGCACAAAAGCCACCCACGGGTTTGAGCTTGGTGATCTTCTGCCCCATGGTTTTCACGATGCGCCAGCCGCCAAACATGGTGCCTGCAGCGATGGCGATGTAGCAGCTAATGATCGTCCACATCGGTGGTGATTTATCTTGCGCCGCCACATAGCCCGTCGCGATCAGCAGCATCCAGATGATGCCAATCGTCTTCTGCGCATCATTGCCGCCATGGCCCAGGCTGTAAGCCCCGGCCGATACCAATTGCAGCCGACGAAACCAGCCGTCAACCCGCGACGGCGTGGTCTTGCGGAAGATCCAGGAGACCATCAGCATCATCAGCGAACCCAGCAAAAAGCCCAACAACGGCGACACGAAAATGAATGCCACCGTGCGCATGATCCCGCTGGAGATCAGCGCGCCCGTGCCTGCCTTGGCGATCACGGCCCCGACGATGCCACCAATCAGCGCATGCGAGGAGCTGCTGGGAATGCCGTAGTACCAGGTGATCAGGTTCCAGGTGATGGCGCCAATCAACGCGCCAAACACCACATGCGTATCCACGATACCCGGCTGCACAATGCCTTTGCCCACCGTGGCTGCTACGCTTAAGTGGAAGATGAAAATGGCGACAAAATTAAACGTTGCCGCAAACAAAACCGCCTGCCCTGGCTTCAAAACACCCGTCGATACGACGGTTGCAATGGAGTTGGCGGCATCATGAAAGCCGTTCATGAAATCAAACGCCAATGCCAGCAGCACCAGCATCACCACGACCCACAGGGCCTCTTGCGCTATCGGCATTTGAAAGCGCCCTTCAACTGTTTTCGAGGACGACACCCTCGATCAGGTTGGCCACGTCTTCACACTTGTCGGTAATCGTCTCCAGCAGCTCATAAATCGCTTTGAGCTTGATCACCTCGCGCACATCGGGTTCTTCGCGAAACAGCTTGCTCATGGCCGAGCGCATCACTCGGTCTGCATCCGACTCGAGTCGATCAATCTCTTCGCAAGTCTTCAGCGCAGCCTCAGCCACCTTGGGGTCGGCAATCTTTGCCAGCAAATAGACGGCATCTTTCACGCGCTCGCAGCACTTGACGCTCAGGTCGGTGAGGCGCTTGATCTCCTCGGTCATGTGGCGCACGTCATACAGCGCCATCGTCTCGGCGGAGTCCTGGATCAAGTCGCAGACATCGTCCATGGTGTTGATCAGCGAATGGATCTGCTCCCGGTCAATCGGCGTGATGAAGGTCTTGTGCAGCGCCTTATTGACTTCGTGCGTGATGCGGTCGGCCGCGCGCTCGGCGTTGTCCACGTCGCGGTTGTACTGCTCCCGCAGCTGAACGTCACTGTAATTCGCCACCAAATGCGAAAACGCCCGCGCGGCTTCGACAATGCGGTCGGCGTGCTGGTTGAACATCTCGAAAAAATTGCCTTCCCGCGGCATTAATTTGCCAAACAGCATGAGCCACTCCTGGAATCGTTGATGTCATAGATAAGACCAATTTATGACAGGCCGCAGTGTACCCGCTGGGTGGGGCGGGACGCCATGTCTAAAGACCGTAATAATTAACCCAGGGGTTAATTTAATCTCTAAAATCAACGATTTTTCGTTAATTTGTCATAAAAAACAAGGTTAGTCCTCGTAAAACATGCATCAATAGCTATTAATTAAATAGCTTTAATAGTCGACAGGCGGATTAACGTGGTTGAACGCTTGGTGAACCAGCGTATTGTTGCCAAGGAACGGGGTTCGACAAAGTGGAAGATTGAATACCGAAATGAGCCTTGACCCACATCATCTCAGTGCAATAAAAAAACGGCCCGAAGGCCGCTTTATCTGATCAAGTCAAAACTAAAATCAAGCAGCCACGCCTTCTTTCACCCCATCCCTCACGGTATCGGCAATGTCCGTATAGTCCTTCACCTTGTCAAAGTTCAAGTACTGATAAACCGTATCGCTGGCGGCGGTGAGCACACCCATGTCGGCCATGTACTCGGCTTTGGTGGGGATGCGGCCCAGCTTGGAGCAGATCGCTGCGAGCTCGGCTGAACCTAGATAGACGTTACTGTTTTTGCCCAGACGGTTCGGGAAGTTTCGGGTGGACGTGGAGAACACCGTCGCGCCTTCTTTCACTTGCGCCTGGTTGCCCATGCACAGGCTGCAACCCGGCATTTCCATGCGGGCACCGGCGCTGCCCAGCACGCCGTAGTGGCCTTCTTCGCTGAGCTGCTTGGCATCCATTTTGGTGGGTGGAGCCATCCAGAGTTTGACGGGGATGTCGCGCTTGTTCTCTAACAGTTTGCTTGCTGCGCGGAAGTGGCCGATGTTGGTCATGCAACTGCCGATGAAGACTTCGTCGATCTTGGCGCCTGCCACGTCAGACAGCGTCTTCACATCGTCCGGGTCGTTGGGGCAGGCGACGATGGGCTCGTGAATGTCAGCCAGATCAATCTCGATGACGGCGGCGTACTCGGCATCGGCATCGCCTTTGAGCAACTGCGGATCAGCCAGCCAGGCTTGCATGGCCTTGATGCGGCGGTTGATGGTGCGAACGTCGGAATAACCCGTGGCGATCATCCATTTCAGCATGGTGATGTTGCTGTTGATGTACTCAATGATCGGCTCTTTGTTCAAGTGCACGGTGCAGCCGCCGGCGCTGCGCTCAGCGGAAGCGTCGCTCAATTCAAAGGCTTGTTCCACTTTCAGGTCTGGCAAACCTTCGATCTCCAGAATACGACCCGAGAAAATATTGACCTTGCCTTGCTTGGCCACAGTCAACAGACCGGCCTTGATGGCGTAAAGCGGAATGGCGTTGACCAAATCCCGCAGCGTCACGCCGTTTTGCATCTTGCCTTTGAAGCGCACCAG
>JANOTE010000491.1:0-1779 GCA_031416195.1 Rhodoferax sp. | reverse complement strand
TCTTCCTCGGTGATCTCTTCTCGGTTGACCAGGGTCTGCACGTAGGAGTGATCCATGGTGCGCTTGACGAACTTGGCACCGTGGTAGTGGTAAACGCGCGAGTCACCCGCATGAATCCAATGGCAGTCGCCGCCGGGATTGATCAAGAAGGCGGCCACAGTGCTGTGCGGTTCCTCTTCCGAAGACACGGCCGTCAGTTTGATGACGATATGCGCTTCCTTCACCAGCTGCATCAGCATGGCTGCCGCGTCATCGGTATCTGGCGAATAGCGCTCAAACAGCTGGCGCGTGGTCATCATCACCTGGTCGGAGGCCTTGCGACCGCCGCTGCGGCCCCCCATGCCGTCTCGACAATCGCGAGGATGCATCCATTGATTCTGGGGTGGTTCAGCAGGGCAACCTGATCCTGCTGGTACTCGCGGTCACCCTTGTGGATTCCGGTTGAAGCGGTAAGTCGGTAACCTTTGAGCATATTGGATTGCAGTGTCTGCAAATATCGAGTGGCATGAATGGCTGACCGTATTATCAGAGCAAGTATGCGTTCTGGCTAAAGCGTATTTTTAAGGTATTTTTGTTCATAAACCTCCACTCCAATAACCGCCAACTGATCGAGTTGCGCATGGCGCATGGTGATCTGGATGCCTTGATTGACAAAACCAGCGAAGAGGTTCCCTTGGATGAGTTGATGATGCGCCGATTGAAAAAACGCCGTCTGGCGCTGCGTGACGAGATCGTCCGGCTTGAGCGCGAACTCACGCCCGACGAGCCCGCCTGACGGTGCTGCACGTCGCCATGAAGTTGCAGGACAGCGTGCTGGAGATGTTCGCCCAAGGCGGACGCTTGACAGCGGTGATTGAGGAGTTCCGACCGCGGCAAGGCCAGGTTGATATGGCGCTGGCCATCGCACGAACTGTTGAGAACGGTGGTGCTTTGGTGGTGGAAGCGGGCACGGGCATTGGCAAGACTTTTGCCTACTTGGTGCCGGCCCTGCTCAGTGGCGGTCGGGTATTGGTGTCAACCGCGACCAAGGCGCTTCAAGACCAATTGTTTGGCCGTGATCTTCCGCTTTTAGTCAAAGCGCTTGGGCTGCCAGCCAGGATCGCGTTGCTCAAAGGGCGCTCGAGCTACCTCTGCCTGCATCGGATGGCGTTGGCGCGTCAGGATTCGGCGGTGCGTGATGCCATGTCAATGCGGGCGCTGGGCAAGATTGAACACTGGGCACTCACCACGGCAACGGGCGATCTGGCTGAGTTGAAAGGGCTGGACGAGAGGTCGCCGCTCATCCCTTTGGTGACTTCCACGCGTGAAAACTGCCTGGGCTCCCAATGCCCCCAGTTTCGTGCCTGCCATGTGAATTTGGCCCGTCGCGACGCGCTGGCGGCAGACATCGTGGTCATCAATCATCACCTTTTCTTCGCCGACATGGCGGTGCGCGAGTCCGGTATGGCCGAGCTGTTGCCCACAGTCAACACGGTGATCTTTGACGAGGCGCATCAGCTCAATGAGATTGGTGTGCAGTTTCTGGGGCGGTTCGTGACAACAGGCCAGTTGCTTGACTGCGTGAGAGACATCCTGGCAACCGGTTTGAGCTTGGCGCGCGGGCTGGTTGACTGGAGTGAGGTCGCGGGTGAGCTTGAACTGGCAAGCCGCGAGTTGCGCCTGATGGTGGGGAACCCCCCGGCAGGCGGCAAGATCCGGTGGCTGTCCGCAGCGCCTGACCAGATCAACGAAGCCGATTGGTTGGAGGTTCTGTCCGGGGTTGCATTGGCTTGCGAGAAC
>JANOTE010000490.1:0-1869 GCA_031416195.1 Rhodoferax sp. | reverse complement strand
ACCCCCCACCATGTCCGCCGTGACCGCAGACAGCGTCCAGCCCAAATGACCATGCCCGGTGTTGTAGAACACGTTGGCTAATTTGCCCCGGCCCACTCGCGGCATCATGTTGGGCATCATGGGACGCAGGCCGGCCCAGGGCACGACCTGGCGAGTGGTGATGCCGGGGAAGCACTGGTTCACCCACGCGATGAGGGGCCGGATGCGGTCGGCGCGAATGTCTTTGTTGTAGCCGTTGAATTCGGCGGTACCGGCAACGCGGAACCGATCCACTCCCAAGCGGCTGGTCACCAGCTTGGTCTCGTCGTCCAGCAGACTCACGATGGGTGCTGCCGACTGGCTTTGTACGTCGGGCAGGTTGACGGTTATGGAATATCCCTTTACCGGGTAGATGTTGACTCTGTCGCCCAGCTGCGCGGCAAAGCTGCGGCTTTCGACGCCGGCGCAAACCACCAGCCCGTCAAACTGGTGCGTGACATGGCCGTCACTGCCAGCAACGGTCACTTCAGCCTTGGAGCCATCGCTGTGGAGGGATAAAACGTCTTGCCCATACAGGCACTGCACACCCAGGCGCTCAGCCGCTCGCGCCATTCCCGTAGTGAACTTGTGAATGTCGCCCGTGGAGTCGCTCTCGGTGAAGTAGCCGCCGTAGTAAGTGCCGGCCAGCGTGGGCTCGATGGTTTTCATTTCACTCGGGGTAACGGCACGGCGTGGCAAGCCGCCTAGAGCCAGCATCTTGCTCACTTCACCGGCGTGGTCAAACCCCTTTTTCTCGCGGTAGATGTGCAGGATACCTTCTTTTTTGAGGTCGAAATCCACGCTCTCTGCCTGCGACCAGTTGAACAAGTGTTCACGCGCCGCAATGGCTAGGCGGGTGGATTCGATCGTATTTCGCTGATAGTGCGGGATGTTGCTGATGAACTCCACAAACCAGCTCAACTTGTGCCAGCTGGGCTTGGGGTTGACCAAGAGTGGCGCGTCGCTTTTCAGCATCCATCTCAAGCCTTTGAGAATAGTGGATGAGTGGTTCCACACCTCGGCGTTGGAGGCCGACAATTGGCCGCCGTTGGCAAACGATGTTTCCATCGCCACGTAGCGGTTTTTCTCAAACAGCGTGACGGTGAAGCCGCGCTTTGCCAAGGCATAAGCCGTGGTGACGCCGGTGATGCCGCCGCCTATCACTGCGATGGATGTTGCGGTTGATTTCATGGTTCAGATCTCCAAACAAGTCAGGGTGTCAAGATGACAAAAAGCAAACTCACGCACCATGCGCGGCGTGCACCCCCTCTGTTTTGAACCTGAGAGATTCGTGGCCCATCGTGTTCGATGGAACCACTTGCTCCTGCGGTGTGCCAGGTGACTAAGCCCGGCAACTCTTCAGAGATATCAACGATTCAAATCGGTCCTTTTGCCTGAGAGTTTCCGGGGTGGTTGCTCCTTCGGCGCAAAGTAGCGCTGTGCTGTGACTGTGGCGCTACCTTGTCTCTCCCGACCTGAATTTCAAAAAATGCAACTAAGCCAGAAACCGCTCCACCAGCGCCATCCAGAAGGCAGCACCTGGCGCGATGATGTCGTCATTGAAGTCGTAGCCAGGGTTGTGCACGTTGCAAGCGCCCGCTGTGCCGGGTCCGCCGTTACCCACAAAAAAGTAACAGCCCGGCACCCGCTGCAACATGAAAGAAAAATCCTCACTCGCGGTGAACATGGGGCCATTGGGGTCAACGCGCTCGGGGCCAAACAGCTTCGAGGCCACAGCCGTTGCCAATTCTGTTTCTTCGGGCGTATTGACGAGCACCGCATAACCCTCTCGCCAGTCGATAGAGGTTTGCACGCCATAGCTCGCCGCTTGCAGCTCGACAAGCGCCATGA
>JANOTE010000489.1:0-7907 GCA_031416195.1 Rhodoferax sp. | reverse complement strand
ACGCCCTCGGGGCTGCAACGCAGCGTGCTTGAGGCCGTTCACTTTGTCCCCCTAAAATCGGGTGTCGCTTGAGTCGCTTGAGTAGTTTAGAGAAAAAAGGGTTTTCATAATGCCGGTTTTGTTTGATGATCAGCAGATTTGGGCTGCCAAGAGTTTGGGCAGTCGATGGGTCACTCACTTTGCGGCGGTGTTTTGCGCTGTGTTGATGACGGCCTGCGGCTCTACTTCGCTTAACCGCGCGCCGGTTGAAGACCGCGGCACCAATCGCACTTCCACAGCGCCTTCTTCAACTGATTTGAAAGTGGACACCCCCACGGCGGCCTCCAAACCGTTGCCAGGCGCTGAAAATGCGGGCAGCCCCGGCTACTACACGGTAAAGCTGGGCGACACGCTGATTCGCATCGGTTTGGACAGTGGGCAAAACTGGCGCGATATCGTGCGCTGGAACGCGCTTGACAATCCGAACCAGATTGAAGTCGGGCAGGTGCTGCTGGTGCAGCCACCATCGACTCTGCCAGCTTCCAACACGGGGGCAGCAGCATCGCGGCCCGTGGCTGCCGCAACAGCGACCGCAGCTGCCGTACCCCCTGTAGGTGCCGCGTCACAACCCACTGTTGCGGGCATGGCCACAGCCAAGCCAGCCAGCCCCACCGCCTCGGTTGCCGCTGCCGCAGCGCTGACAGCAGATGATGACATCGCTTGGATTTGGCCCGCCGCCGGCACCGTTCTGGCCGGGTTTGACGAAATAAAAAACAAAGGCCTTGACATTGTCGGCGCGCCGGGCGCCAGCGTCGTTGCGGCAGCGGATGGTCGGGTTGTGTATGTGGGCGCAGGCCTGCGAGGCTACGGCAACCTGATCATCCTGAAGCACAACAACACCTATCTCACGGCTTACGCGCACAATCAATCCCTGCTGGTCAAAGAAGACCAAAGTGTGCGCAAGGGCCAGAAAATCGCCGAGATGGGCAGCAGCGACACCGACAGAACCAAGCTGCATTTTGAAGTGCGCCGCCAGGGCAAACCGGTTGATCCGGCCAAGTATTTACCACCGCGCTAGCAAAGCCTGCAATGACCAAGCACTCGAACCGGTCGACGGCTTTGCCTGAATCTGCGAAAGTGCTTGAAGTGTCAAGCGAATCGGGCGATGCCCTGTCGCACTATTTGCATGGCGTGCGCCGCACCGAGCTGTTCAGCCCCGAGCAGGAGTACGCCGCTGCGATGAAGGTTCGCTCGGGCGACTTTGCTGCACGCCAAAGCATGATTGAGCACAACCTGCGTCTGGTGATCAGCATTGCCAAAGGCTATGTGGGGCGTAGCGTGCCGCTTTCTGATTTGATCGAAGAGGGCAACCTGGGCCTGATGCATGCGATCGACAAGTTTGAGCCTGAGCGCGGCTTTCGGTTTTCAACCTACGCCACCTGGTGGATTCGCCAAGCGGTCGAACGCGCCTTGATCTATCAGGGCCGCACCGTGCGTCTGCCCGTGAACGTAGTGCGCGAATTGCAGCAGGTGCTGCGGGCTAAACGTGAACTGGAAAGCGACTCTGGCCTGCAACCACTGCGGCCTGACGGCGTGCGCGCCGAGGATATTGCAGCCCTGCTGGGCCGAGATGCTGTAGACGTGGCCGATCTGCTGGCACTGGCAGAGCCCGCCAAATCGCTGGATGCTGGTCTGGACTCCGAAGGCAACGGGCAGTCGCTGGGTGATTCGTTAACCGATCATTTCAATCCCGACCCCAGTAAAGTGGCCCAAGCACATGAAGTGGAGCGACTGGTGGACGACTGGATGCTGACGCTCTCGCCGCGGGAAAAAGAAGTGCTGCAAGGCCGCTATGGTCTGCACGACAGCGAGCCCCAAACACTGGACAGCCTGAGCGCACAGCTTCACCTGACGCGAGAGCGGGTGAGGCAAATTCAAAATGAAGCGCTGCAAAAGCTCAAGCTCTATTTGGCCAAGCGCGGGATTTCGAGCCAGGCCATTCTGTAACCGCGAGCCAGGCCATTCTGCAGCCGCGAGCCAGGCCATTCTGCAGCCGCGAGTCAGACCATTCCGTAGCTGCCAGCCACGCCATTCTGTAACCCACTGCGTCGTTCAGGCTCGGTGCGCACCTGAGACAATCAGGGCATGTCTTCTGAACAAAAATCTGCCGCGCCCGCCATACCCGTCGAATACCCACCCCCTGAACGCCTGACGATCGAATCCCTGGACATCGAGGCCCAGGGCATTGCCCACAAGCTTGATGGCAAAGTCGTCTTTATTGAAGGGGCTTTGCCGACCGAAATTGTGAATGCCAACGTACATCGCAAAAAGAACAGCTTTGAGCAAGGCACGGTGACGCAGATTCACCGTGAATCGTCGCAGCGTGTCACCCCCGGCTGCCCGCACTTTGGTTTGCACACCGGCGCGTGTGGCGGCTGCAAGATGCAGCACCTGCATGTGGCTGCGCAAGTCGCCGTGAAGCAGCGGGTGCTGGAAGATAACCTTTGGCACTTGGGCAAAGTGAAGGCCGACAACATCCTTCGCCCGATCGAAGGCCCGGCCTGGGGTTATCGCTACCGGGCGCGGCTTTCGGTGCGCCATGTACTCAAAAAAGGCACGGTCTTGATCGGTTTTCATGAGCGCAAAAGCCGCTATGTCGCGGATATGCAAAGCTGCGCCGTGCTGCCGCCCCACGTCAGCAGCATGCTGATGCCGTTGCGCGACCTGATCGCCTCAATGGACGCAATTGACACCCTGCCGCAGATCGAACTGGCCTGTGGCGATGACATCACCGCGCTGGTGTTGCGCCACCTGGAGCCGTTAAGCAGTGGTGACCTGGCACGCCTGCGCGCCTTCGCGAGTTTGAATGCGGGTGTGCAGTGGTGGTTGCAATCTAAAGGCCCCGAGACGGTCAAGCTGCTGGACGGTTCAAGCCCTGCACTGACCTACGCGCTGCCCGATTTCGGCATCACCATGCCCTTCAAGCCAACCGATTTCACCCAGGTCAATCCGCACATTAACCGCGTGCTGGTATCGCGCGCGCTGCGCCTGCTGGATGTGCAAAAGCATGAACGCGTGATCGACTGGTTTTGTGGTCTGGGCAACTTCACCCTGCCGTTGGCCACCCAAGCGCGCGAAGTGCTGGGGGTAGAAGGCGCTGAATCACTGATCGCCCGTTCGCGTGAGAATTACGAATTAAATAAGCCTTTGGCTCCCACAAAACATGCTCTGGCAGCTACGGAGTTCGTAACGAGAAATATTTTTGAGATAACCGCTGACATGCTTCATGCTGACGGCGCGGCGGAAAAATGGCTGGTCGATCCCCCGCGTGAAGGCGCATTTGCCTTGGTCAAGGCGCTGGCTGAATTGCATCAAACGCCACCTGCCGATTGGATACCCCCTAAGCGCATTGTCTACGTTAGCTGCAACCCGGCCACCCTTGCGCGTGATGCTGATGTGCTGGTGCACCAAGCAGGCTATACCTGCGCCAAAGCCGGTGTGGTGAACATGTTCCCGCACACCGCGCACGTGGAGAGCATTGCAGTGTTTGAGCGCATGACGGGGCAGGCAGAGTAATCATTAGCTATATTATATATAGCTAACTATGCTTATAATTCGAGAGCTATGCGACGATTTTATTAATAAAATAGTAAAATCCGCAGTTTTCAGTCTGAAAATATTTATAGCGATACACATATGCTGTACGGTGGCTAAAGCCATTTTTCATCAATCACTAGCATGATTTCCCATTTTAATGCAGAATATACCCAATATGGGTATATTAGAAGATTGAAAAAGGCCCCCAAGGGCCTTTTTTCTAACCACGCACAAGTCTTAATCGCGCTCTCCACCCGCAATGCCCAGCAGGGCCAGTAGGCTTTGGAACACATTCATGACGCTCAAGTACAGGCCCAGGGTGGCGCTGATGTAGTTGGTTTCGCCGCCGTCCACAATGCGCTTCAGGTCATACAGCATGTAGGCGCTGAACACGCCAATCGCCGCGACTGAAATCGCCATCATGCCCGCCGTGGAGCCCACGAACACGTTGATGATGCCGCCCAGCATAATCGCTAGCGCGCCAACAAACAACCACTTGCCCATGCCTTCCAGGCTGCGCTTGATCACGCTGCTCAAAGCAGCCATCACGAAGAAGACGCCCGCTGTGCCGCCAAATGCAGTCATGATCAGCTCCGAGCCGTTTCTAAAACCCAACACCGTCGCGATCATTCGCGACAGCATCAGCCCCATGAAGAATGTAAAAGCCAACAATACCGGCACGCCAGCGGCTGAGTTTTTGGTCTTTTCAATCGCGTAAATGAAGCCGAACGCGCCACCGAGGAAAACCATCAGGCCGATGCCGCCGGTCAAACTTGCTGTGATGCCGGTTGCAACACCGATCCAGGCACCCAGCACGGTAGGAAGCATGCTGATGGCCAAAAGCCAGTAGGTGTTGCGCAGAACCTTGTTGCGCTCTTGCGCGGAAGTACCCAGGCCGTAGCCGACACTGGAATCAATCGTTTGAACGTTGTCAGTCATGAAAAAGCTCCTTCAAAAGGCTGCTCGCAAAGAACTCCCAAAGAGCACCTTGACCCCGCAGGTGAAGCGGATTCTATGACTTTTCGCGCGCGGTATGCTTAAGCCCTGATCACATTGAGGAATCTCACATTCATGAAAACTAAATCAACCCTCGAATATGCCGATGTTGTCGCTATTTCCGCAGCGGCAGAGGCCGAGGCCATCAAAAACAACTGGGCTGTCACGATTGCCATCGTGGACGACGGCGGCCATCTTTTGTCGCTACGCCGCTTGGATGGTGCTGCACCTATTTCCGCCCATATCGCGCCTGCCAAGGCGCACACCGCAGCCGTCGGGCGGCGCGAGAGCAAGGTCTATGAGGACATGATCAATGGTGGCCGCGCCTCGTTTTTGAGCGCGCCCGATCTCAAAGGTCTGCTCGAAGGCGGCGTGCCGATCATGAAAGACGGCTTTTGCCTGGGCGCGGTGGGTGTCAGCGGCGTGAAGTCGGCTGAAGATGCGCAAATCGCGCGGGCGGGCATCGCAGCGATTGGCTTGTAAGTCACCCAGCTATTTCGTCAGAATCAGCTTGCCCAGCTTGGTAGCTTGCAGCCGATAAACCGCGCCGTTGTGGTCGATGGCGACCGATTTATTGCCCTGCAAAAGCGATTCGCTTTTAAAGAGGTTCGGCCCACCGCTTTTTCCATCTGCCGCAACACGCGTGTTGGCTGGTGTGAGGGAAAAGCGGGGCAGGTTGGATGATTCCACGAAAAAACCTCGGGATCAGTTTATCGAACGGTAATGTTGGGCTCGGTGATGAAGCCGATTTTCTTCACCCCCGCCTGCTGCGCCGCCGCCATCGCCTGCGCCACCCGCTCGTAGCGCACATTTTTGTCGCCGCGAATGTGCAGATCAGGTTGCGGATTTTTTGCGGCCTGCACTTTGAGCAATTCGGCAAGCGCCGCATCATCCACCCGGTTCTCGTTCAAGAAGTAGGCACCGCTGGCATCCACACTCAAACGCATGGTTTCAGGTTTTTGATCCTGCTGCAAGTTGGTGGCGCGAGGCAGGTCAATGTTCACGGCGTGCTTCATCACAGGGATGGTGATGATGAAAACGATCAGCAAAACCAGCATCACATCCACCAGCGGTGTCATGTTGATCTCGTTCATCACCTCATCCGGTTCGTCTTGGGTGCCGAAGGCCATGGTGGTCAAACTCCACGCTTCATTTGCACCACGCTGCTGCTTCCCGCGTTGTTCGAATTACCCACACGGGCACCGGTGACGAAGAAGGCGTGCAGATCGTGTGCAAAGCTGCTCAGTTTGATCAGGATTGACTTGTTGCCACGAACCAGGGCGTTGTAGCCCAGCACGGCGGGAATAGCAACGGCCAATCCCAAGGCCGTCATGATCAAAGCTTCACCAATCGGGCCCGCAACTTTCTCGATCGTCGATTGACCCGAAATCCCGATACTCAACAGCGCGTGGTAGATCCCCCAAACCGTGCCAAACAGGCCGACAAAAGGTGCGGTGGAGCCGACGGATGCCAGAATCGCCAGGCCTGACTGCAACTTCGCGGTGAACTCGTCCATGCTGTTGCGCAGGCAGCGGGTCACCCAGTCGCTCACATCAAGCGTATCGTGCAGATGAACCTTGGAGTTGCGGTGATGGGCAGTGGCTTCACGCCCCTCCACGGCCACTTGCCGAAACGGGTTGCTGCCGTCCTGCCCCAGTTTTTCCAGGCCCGCCGCAAAGTCCTCGCTGTGCCAGAAATCAGCCGCGTGGCGCGCGAGCTTTTTGTACCGGATGATGTCGATGGCCTTTATCAGGATCACGATCCAGGAGGCCAGTGACATCGCCAACAACAAAACTGCGACTGCCCGGGTGACGAAATCCCCTTGCGTCCAGACGTTCACGATACCGAATTTATCGAATTTATCGAATTTATCGAATTGCGATTCCATTAAAAACTCCAAAAACGTGTGGAAAAAAACTGAAAAAACTGAAAAACTACTCAAGCACCCAGTTGATGGGTGCGTTGTAAGACATCTGCGCCACCACACCATTGCGTTGGCCCGCCACGTAGCGCCAGCTCATCACGGCGGCGTAGGCGGCGGCATCCAGGCGCTCAAAGCCGCTGGATTTCACCAGCCGGGCGCTGATGGGCATGCCATCAATCCCGATTAGCACGCTGTGAATCACCTGCCCTTGTTCTCCCCGCCGTTTGCTCATCGCCGGGTAGACAGGCCGGGGGTTTTGCAAATAATCTGCGTCGGTGGATGGAAGTTCCACGCGCGGTGGCGCGGGTGGCGCCGCTGCATGTGTCGCAGGGGCGCGCGCAAGTTCAGGCGTGTTGGCAACTATCGCCATGATCGGCGGTGCGGGCGGTTGCGGGGTCAATATGCCGACAGGTGCGTTGGCAGACGGCGTGGGGTAGGCAATCGCCATCAACTGCGGTGGCGGCGCAGAAGGAGTCTTGGTTTTGACAATCGGCTGGGCCACCTGTTCCGGCGGTTTGGGTGGCTTGAGTGGGTGCGGTGCTTGCTTCGGGGCAGGCGGCTCGACGAACTCACTCAGCATTTCTACTGGCACCAGAATATCAACCGCACGGCGCAGCAGCCCGCTTTGCAAGGCCCACAGCGCCAGCAGATGAAAACTCACAACACTGACCACAACGGCGGTGTTACGGCTCATTCCCTGGGGGGCAGACGCAATCATCATGAACCGATCATGGGCGGCGAACCACCAGCCAGGCGCACAGAAGCACCAAAACCACGCTGCCTGCCAGTACGGCGAATGCAGTCAAGTTGTCCATGTTGCCTGCTGCAATTTCAGGTCGACGAAGTGCAGGGGGGCCACGGGCGCTGACGCACCGCACGGTGCCACGATGTCGCGGTCGCAGGGTGGAGAAACAAGTTGACAGCACATTGTCAAAATTATAAATGCGAATCGTTCTCAGTTGCAATTTTATTGAAAGTTTTTTCAATTTTGCACAAAAGGCTGCCGATCAACCTCCGTCAAGCTATTTATTTAGGAGCTTTTTGTGCAAACAATACGGGGGCTATAGGTCTGAAATACTGTAAAAATGTCGTTTTTTTCGCAAAAATCACCAAAAATTAACCTGCGAGTTAATTTGATGCTGTGACTGGAAGGTGCGGCAGAGTTTTGTAAGTTATTTGCGGTCAGGTCGACAACTCATTGGCCCAAAGCAGCCTTGCACTTTACCTATTCAATCCTGTGCTCGAAAGAGCCCGCCATGAAGACACACCCCTTGCAATTTCCAGCTATTCCTGCCAATTCATGGGCCCGCGCAGTACTGCCCGCACTGTGCGTGGTGATCATGGCTGCCGCGCTCAACCGCACGCTGGAGATTGCTTACGTGTCCGCCCACATCCGCAGCAGGTTGTGATA
>JANOTE010000488.1:0-9038 GCA_031416195.1 Rhodoferax sp. | reverse complement strand
GTATGCCACCATGACCGTGCAAAACCCGTACACCGATGAGCAGTCGCAGCCCATCCGCTTCTGGGCCAACAAGTACAAAACCAAGTTCACCGAAGACCCGACTGTCTTCTCAGTTTATGGCTATGTCATCATTGATGCCTTTGCCAAAGCCGCCACCAAAGCCGGCAAAGGCCTCACCACCGAGAGCTTCATCAAAGTGATGGACACCATGAACTTCCCAGAAGACATGTTTGGCAGCGCCCCTTCGAATTTCACGCCCACCAAGCGCTTGGGCAGCGATGCCTCCAGAATGTCGCAAATTCAGGATGGCAAGTGGAAAGTGATTTCACCATATATCAATTCCAACTAAACGCTTGAATGGAGTATCCACCCCGTGCTCCCCGCTCGAGCGATGACATCTTGCCAAAAGGGGCCGTGGAACCCATTGTTTATGGCGTGAGTGATCGCCCGCCCCGAGGCGACTACTCGCGTGCGGCGCTCGATTACACCTGCCTGCAGGACTACGCGTCGTATGGCGAGACCGACCACGCCACCTACCGTAACTTATATGCGCGTCAGTCAGCGCTCCTGCCGGGGCTGGCTTGCGATGAGTTTCTGGCGGCGCTTCCCGCCTTGGGCACCAGCCACCGGATTCCGCACTTTAAAGACATCAACGAGCGCCTGCTCAAAGCGACCCAATGGGAGATTGTGGCGGTACCGGGGCTGATCCCCGAGGTTCCGTTTTTCAGCCTGCTGGCGCAGCGCAAATTCCCGGTGACCGACTGGATCCGCAAGCCGTCCGAGCTGGACTATATTGTCGAGCCTGACGTTTTTCACGATCTGTTTGGCCATGTCCCTCTGCTATTTAACCCGGTTTTTGCGGATCACATGCAAGCCTATGGTGCTGGCGGGCTGAAGGCGCATACCTTGGGTGCCTGTGAAATGCTTTCACGGCTCTACTGGTACACCATCGAGTTCGGGTTGATTCGTCAAACCAACGGTCTTCGAGCCTATGGCGCAGGCATCCTGAGTTCATCGGGGGAGTTAAAACACGCCGTGCGCGACACATCACCGCATCGCATCGCCCTGGATATCCTGCGGGCCATGCGCACGCAGTACAAGATCGACAGCTACCAGCAAACCTATTTCGTCATCGACAGCTTCCAGCAGCTGTTTGACCTGACGATCCCTGATTTCACGCCGCTTTATGAGCAGCTCAAGAAGCTGCCCCATTTGGATCCTGGTCAGAGTTTTGCCAGCGACTCGCTGATGACTGTCTGATCAAATGCCAACGCCACATGTGCAATACCGGGCATGTGGCGGTTCTGCGCGCCGGGCAAGGTTGCTTTCGAGGCCGGAAAGACGATGTTGTCGCAATTGGAGTAATAGCACGTGAAGAGTTGGTAGCGCGATGCGGGCTCTGCACTTGCCAGTTTTTTCAACCAGCCACTGCCAATGGCCATTTGCTGCGCATTTCGCGGAATTGGAAGGCGGCTTAACCAGGTACCCTGGTGCGGCGAGCCAATGGTGATGATGTGATGAACTCTGGCATCCGCGCCTGGGCTGGCTCGAAGCCACCCTCGCACCGCCAAACCGCCCATGCTGTGGCAAACCACCAGGGGTCGCTTGCCGGTGGTCAAGGTGACTTTGCGGACAGCCTGGTCAATCGCATCCACGTAACGGTCGATGGAAGCAAACACAGGTGTCAGGTTAACGGCCACAAATGCGCGGCGGCTATGTGTTAGCTTTCTCAGCCAGGGCATCCAAATTCCCCGATTGCAGACAAAACCATGGATAAAAACAACGCCGCGGCGGCCCCGCTGTGAAAATGCGTCATCAAGTTGATCAGGAAACCTGTTGGAGGTGAATGCCATGTACCAGCAAAACACACGAACTACTAGCAGCGTCTCCATCAGCCACGATTTGATGACATCGCGCCAAGATGCCCTGAGTGCCGCGTCTCTACGGTTTACTACCCGGGCGAAGACAAACTGCACCAGCAACAGCGGCACAAAGAAAAAAGTAGCCGCGAAGTAGTAAAGAGCTCTCGGGGAGGTGGAGAAATCGGGAGAGATCGCAGCGAGTATTGCCGGGAGTGCTGCCGAAGGCCCAAACCACAACCCCATCACCAGCAAAAGTGCGGTGTAAACCCATGCGACTACCAAGAGTTTCAGGCAATGCGCGAGCATCAGGGAATTGCTGAAATTTACAGGATGTCAGACTGAAAATATCAAAGCCAAGCAGAGACTTGTAATCAAAAGCTGACTTCGAGTTCCGACACCCCTCACTAGGCATCTGTATATGCGTCGGTTTTGACCCAAGCCACCGTCAAACGACTTGGAAACCATGTCAAAATTCAATCTAAAGATGGTTGCGCGAGTAGGATTTGAACCTACGACCTTTGGGTTATGAGCCCAACGAGCTACCAGACTGCTCCATCGCGCGGTACGATTACAATTATAGCACGCTTTTCCAGGGTCAGGCTTTGGCGACGTCTAAATTTGCAGCTTCTTCCGATTCAACCGGGCGATCCACCAGCTCAACCAAGGCCATGGGTGCATTGTCGCCTACACGAAAGCCCATTTTCAAAATTCGTGTATAGCCGCCTGGACGCACTTTGAAACGGGGGCCTAGGTCGTTGAACAGCTTGGAAACACTGTCTCGGCTGCGCAAACGGTCAAACGCCAAACGCCGGTTTGCCAGAGTCGCGTCCTTAGCCAAGGTAATCATGGGTTCGACCACGCGACGAAGTTCTTTCGCCTTGGGCAGTGTGGTTTTGATAACTTCATGCTCAATGAGCGAATTCATCATGTTGCGCAGCATGGCAAGCCTGTGCTCACTGGTGCGGTTGAGTTTGCGTAATCCGTGTCCGTGGCGCATAAAAATTTCCTTACTTTATAAAACCGGCAGCCGTATCAGGTACTGTCAGAGGCGCTGCGTGTCCCGTCAGGGCCGCGCGATGATTAACATTTATCGTTTTTCGAGAGCAACGGGAGGCCAGGCCTCCAATTTCATTCCAAGTGTCAGCCCGCGTGAGGCAAGCACTTCCTTGATCTCATTCAGTGATTTACGACCCAGGTTCGGTGTTTTCAACAACTCATTCTCGGTGCGTTGAATCAAATCACCAATGTAGTAAATATTCTCGGCTTTCAAACAGTTAGCCGATCTGACAGTCAGCTCAAGTTCATCCACTGGACGCAGCAGAATCGGGTCGAACTGGGTGTTGCCGCGCGGTGCCGGTGCATCAAATGCTGCAAGCTCGCTGCCCTCAAGTTGGGCAAACACAGCCAATTGTTCAACCAGAATTTTAGCCGATGCGCGCACCGCATCTTCCGCGGAAATCGCGCCATTCGTCTCGATCTCGACAACCAGCTTGTCCAGGTCAGTGCGCTGCTCAACGCGAGCGCTTTCAACGGTGTAACTGACTCGCTTGACTGGGGAAAACGAGGCATCCAGCACGATTCGGCCGATAGACTTGGTCGATTCATCGCTGTGGCGACGCATTGTGCCAGGCACATAACCGCGGCCCTTTTCGACCTTAATCTGCATGTCCAGCTTGCCACCACTCGAGAGATGGGCAACGATATGCTCAGGGTTGACAATCTCGACATCATGCGGTGTCTGGATGTCTGATGCCTTCACCACGCCTTCGCCATCCTTACGCAGGCTTAAGGTAACTTCTTCGCGATTATGGAGTTTGAATACCACTCCTTTTAAATTCAGCAGGATGTTGACGACATCTTCCTGAACCCCGTCAATCGACGAGTACTCGTGCAGCACGCCTGCAATCGTGACTTCTGTGGCCGCGTAGCCGGGCATCGATGACAATAAAACTCGGCGTAAAGCGTTGCCCAGGGTGTGCCCATACCCACGTTCGAAGGGTTCAAGAACAACTTTCGCGCGGTTGGCGCTCAGTTGTTCTACGTTAATAGTTTTCGGTTTCAACAAATTTGATTGCATTCGGACTTCCTCTCAATACCCCCGGTTCATTACACCGGTAAGGCTGGTGAAGCGCCTGACGTGCGGTGCCCCGCGTGTCAGGAACAGTTTGAACTACGAAAGATCAGATGGATAACAAGATTTCCAGTGGTGGAATCTTATCAACGCGAATACAGCTCGACGATCAATGACTCATTGATGTCAGCCGCAAACTGATCTCGATCTGGCACGCTTTTGAACACGCCTTCGGTGTTGTCAAGACTGACTTCAACCCACGCTGGCATCCCAACTTGTTGGGCAAGCTGAAGCGCTTCAACCACGCGGTTTTGCTTCTTGGATTTGTCGCGCACAGATATCACATCACCCGACTTCACCGAATAAGACGGAATATTCACACTTTGACCATTGACCGTCATCGCCTTGTGCGAAACTAACTGGCGCGCCTCAGCGCGGGTTGAGCCAAAGCCCATCCTATAAACCACATTGTCCAAGCGAGACTCCAAAAGACTCAGCAGATTCGCGCCGGTGTTGCCCTTGCGACGGTCAGCTTCCTCAAAGTAACGTCGGAACTGACGCTCAAGCACGCCGTACATCCGCTTCACTTTCTGCTTCTCCCGCAGTTGTAAGCCGTAGTCTGACATCCGGGCACCAGAAGTACGCCCGTGCTGGCCTGGCTTTGAGTCGAACTTCGCCTTATCCCCGATCGAGCGACGAGCGCTCTTGAGGAACAAATCGGTGCCTTCTCGGCGTGAGAGTTTGGCCTTGGGGCCTAAGTAGCGTGCCACTAGAACTTCCTTTGTGTCAACTGCCGTACCGGGATACGGGAGCCGTCATCCGACGATAACGGCGGTGGGCTTTATAAAAAAATTAAACTCGACGGTTCAATATCAATGTGTGAATCCGACGACGTTTAAATCCGATGAAACTCAAATACGACGGCGTTTCTGAGGGCGGCATCCGTTATGGGGAACGGGTGTGACATCCGCAATCATATTGATGCGAATGCCCAACGCAGCGAGCGCGCGAACCGAAGACTCACGACCGGGTCCGGGGCCTTTAATTTCGACATCTAGATTCTTGATACCCTGCTCAACGGCAGCGCGTCCGGCAACCTCGGACGCCACCTGAGCGGCGAAAGGGGTGGACTTACGGGAACCTTTGAATCCTTGACCACCCGAGGATGCCCAGGAAAGCGCATTTCCTTGGCGATCCGTGATGGTAATGATCGTGTTGTTGAACGATGCGTGAACGTGAGCCACACCGTCCGCAACGTTTTTGCGAACTTTTTTGCGCACACGTTGTGCAGCGGTGTTTGTAGGAGCTTTTGCCATATTGCTTTCTCAGTGCCTGTTATTTCTTCAAAGAAGCTGCGGCTTTACGTGGACCCTTGCGCGTACGTGCATTGGTACGCGTTCTTTGGCCACGCATCGGCAGACCCCTACGATGACGGAATCCACGGTAGCAGCCAATGTCCATCAGACGCTTGATGTTCATCGTCGTCTCACGACGCAGATCACCCTCAATCGTCAGATTGGCGATTTGATCCCTGATCTTCTCCAGATCACCGTCCGTCAAGTCCTTGATTTTCTTCGAGAAAGCGATTCCACACGCTTCGCAAATTTTGCGTGCGCGGGTTCGTCCAATTCCAAAAATTGCGGTCAAACCAACCTCAGAATGCTGGTTTGGCGGGATATTGATACCTGCGATACGTGCCATTTTCGTCCTCTAAAACTATTTCAATCAACCTTGGCGTTGCTTGTGCCGGGGATCGGTACAGATCACCCGAACCACGCCCTTGCGCCGAATAACTTTACAGTTGCGGCAAATTTTCTTGACCGACGCTGATACCTTCATCTAGTTCTCCTTAATTTTTCATGCAATTTCAACTCAACTTGATTTGAAATTAGCCTTCTTCAACAGCGATTCATATTGCTGCGACATCATGTAGTTTTGCACCTGCGACATGAAGTCCATCGTCACAACCACAATAATCAGAAGAGACGTACCGCCAAAATAGAACGGCACGTTGTACTTCAAGATCAAGAACTCCGGCAACAAACATACCAACGTGATGTAGATCGCACCGGCAAACGTCAAGCGCAGCAGAATTTTGTCAATGTACTTTGCGGTCTGATCGCCCGGACGAATGCCAGGGACAAACGCACCGCTTTTCTTCAAGTTATCTGCTGTCTCCCGGCTGTTGAACACCAAAGCTGTGTAAAAAAAGCAGAAAAACACAATCGCAGCCGTATAAAACATAATGTAAATCGGCTGACCGGGTGTCAGCGAACTCGCAATGTCCTTGAGCCAACGCATCGACTCACCGGTGCTGAACCACCCAACCACAGTCGCCGGTAGCAAAATAATTGACGACGCGAAGATGGGAGGAATCACACCCGCCATGTTCAGTTTCAGTGGCAAATGGGAGGATTGCCCACCATAAACCTTGTTACCAACCTGTCGTCTCGCGTAGTTAACCAGGATTTTCCGTTGACCACGTTCAATGAAAACCACGAAATAAACCACCAACACAACCAGAACTGCGATAAACAGTGCAACGATGATGCTCATGGCGCCCGTTCTAATTAGCTCAAGCAAGCCTCCCATCGCACTGGGCAAGCCCGCCGCGATACCGCCGAAGATCAGAATGGAAATTCCATTACCCAGTCCCCGCTCCGTAATTTGCTCCCCGAGCCACATCAAAAACATTGTTCCCGCAGTCAAAGTAACGACTGCCGTAAGTCTGAATCCAAACCCAGGCGCAATCACCAACCCCGCCGAGCTCTCCAACGCCACCGCAATGCTCAGGGATTGAAACAAGGCGAGGCCCAAGGTGCCATAACGCGTGTACTGCGTAATCCTGCGGCGACCCGCTTCGCCTTCTTTTTTCAACTGCTCAAACGTTGGTACCACATAGGTTAACAACTGCATGATGATCGATGCCGAAATATACGGCATGATGCCAAGCGCAAATACCGTGAACCTCGACAACGCGCCACCCGAAAACACATTGAACATTCCCAAAATGCCACTTTGCTGGCCTTTGAAAAACTGCTGTAGCTGCGCCGGGTCAATGCCAGGCACAGGAATGTGCGCACCAATACGGTAGACCACCAGCGCCAGCAGCAAAAACATCAGACGACGGCGCAAATCACCGAACTTCCCAGTCTTCGCCATTGATGATGCATTAGTTGGCACTTACTTATCTTTCTCGACAACCGATCAGGAAACGCTTCCGCCAGCCGCTTCAATTGCTGCTTTCGCGCCTGCTGTCGCTCCGATACCTGTTAATTTCACCGGTTTACTCAAAACACCCGTCTTGATGATTTTGACGACTTTAGCTTTCTCCGCAACTAGTCCAGCATGCTTGAGAACCAGCAAATCGACATCTACGACGCCGAGTTGATCCAGCGCAGCCAACGTCACTTCTGCGTTGAACTGGAGAAGTTGAGACTTGAAGCCCCGTTTTGGCAACCTGCGCTGCAAAGGCATTTGACCGCCTTCGAAACCAACCTTGTGGTAGCCACCAGCGCGTGATTTTTGCCCTTTGTGGCCACGGCCCGCCGTTTTACCAATACCAGAGCCAATACCCCGTCCGACTCGGCGTTTGTAGTGCTTTGCACCGTCAGCCGGTTTAATGCCGTTGAGTTCCATCATGAATCCCTTAAAGCACTTTGACCAGATAACTGATCTTGTTAATCATTCCGCGAACTTCCGGCGTATCCACCAATTCGCTGGTACTGCGAATCTTGCGAAGACCCAAGCCGCGAACCGTCGCGCGGTGTGATTCCTTGCAACCAATTGGGCTGCGAACCAACTGCACTGTTACTTTTTGTTCTGTCGTCATTTTTTCAACCTCGCTATCGATAATTTCAAACGATTTCAACGATTAAACGAAGAGCTCTTCGACCGACTTGCCACGCTTTGCAGCGACTTCAGCAGGTGTCGTCGATACAGAGAGCGCGTCCAAAGTGGCGCGAACCATGTTGTAAGGGTTGGTGGAGCCGTGGCTTTTTGCTACGATATCCGTGATGCCGACCACTTCGAACACTGCGCGCATCGGTCCACCCGCGATGATTCCAGTCCCCTTGGCGGCTGGCGCCATCATCACATTAGCGGCACCATGATGGCCCATCACTTTGTGGTGAATGGTGCCATTCTTCAGTGATACCTTGATCATGTTGCGACGGGCTTCTTCCATCGCTTTTTGAACAGCAGCAGGCACTTCTTTAGACTTGCCCTTGCCCATGCCAATTCGTCCATCGCCATCACCGACGACGGTTAACGCAGCAAAACCCAGAATCCGACCGCCCTTGACCACTTTGGTAACCCGGTTGATCGCGATCATTTTTTCGCGCATACCGTCTTCAGGACCCTCTGCTTTGCCCTGCATCTTCGCTTGTACTTTAGCCATTTATATTTCCAATCTGCTTAGAACTGCAAGCCAGCTTCACGGGCTGCATCGGCCAAAGCCTTAACGCGACCATGGTATGCAAAGCCCGAACGATCAAACGCAACCTTTTCAACGCCGACGGCCTTGGCCTTTTCAGCCAGGCGCTTGCCGATGGCTTGCGCAGCCGCGACGTTTCCGCCTTTGTTAGATCCGCCCAACGATTTTCGGACATCGGCCTCTGCGGTTGAAGCCGAAGCCAACACCTTACCGCCGTCGCCAGAAATGACGCTGGCATAAATGTGCAAATTGGTACGGTTGACGGTGAGGCGTGCAACGCCTTGCGTGGCGATACGAATTCTGGTTTGACGCGCCCGACGAAGACGCTGCTCTTTTTTGGTGACCATCATGCAGCTCCTTATTTCTTCTTGGTTTCTTTGATCGTGATTTTTTCGTCGACATACCGGATGCCCTTGCCTTTGTAAGGCTCGGGCGGACGAATCGCTCGAATTTCTGCGGCTACTTGGCCGACACGTTGACGATCAGCGCCTTTGATGACGATTTCGGTCGGCGTAGGTGTAGCAACGGTGATGCCCGCAGGCATCTCTTTATTGACGGGATGCGAATAACCGACGGGTAGGTTCAGCTTGGCACCTTGGGCCTGGGCTTTGTAGCCCACGCCAACCAGACTCAGCTTCTTCTCAAAACCTTTGGTGACTCCCACCACCAT
>JANOTE010000487.1:0-3775 GCA_031416195.1 Rhodoferax sp. | reverse complement strand
CAGCCCAACGCTGGTGTAGAGGAGAAAACGCAGATTCTGGATTTATTTAAAAACTGACGGAAGTTTCAAGGCGTAAAGCGAATCAAAGCGCCAGACTGCTCGCTGGCACAACGCGACAGACAGGCAAAAAACTCGCCTTGGCCTTTGGTATCCAGCCACCCAGCACCATCAAATTTATAGTGATAGCCGCCCGACTTGGCCGCCAGCCACACTTCATGCAACGGCTTTTGCAGGTTGATGACGATCTGGCTTTTGTTCGCAAACACCAGCGTGACCATGCCGCCAGTGCGCTGGTTGTCAATGTCGATATCAGCGTCACTGTCAGCCCCAGTATGGGTCTGGTCGTTGATGCGGTCACAGCCCGCCTCCACCGCTTTGAGCAGGCTTTCTGCGCGGGTCATGAACTCGGGGTCTGTCATTACAATTTCACCATGTTGTCCAGTATTCGATACGCAAGTTTAATGCGCGCGATGCTCCGCTGTGTCGGTGCGGTTGTATTGGTCGCCTGCGGCCAGCAAGGGCCTCTGTTCCTGCCGACCGAACCGGCTGGTGCCAACCGCGCCACGCTGCCTGAAACCCTTCACCCTGGTACGCGCAACTCACCTTCCCCCGCACCAGCCCCCACTGCGCCAGTGTCACCCGCCTCCTCACCGTCAGCACCTTAATGACCCCACCTTTCCTGCCCGGCCAGCCCCATTTCAACTACAAAAACGGCGCGCTTCATGTCGAGCACGTCGCGCTGCACGACTTGGCTGCTCGGTTCGGCACGCCCCTGTTTGTGTATACCAAAGCCTCCATGCTGGCCGCTTTGGCCGCCTACCAGCGCGGCTTCGCGGGGCGCAACATTCAGATTTGCTACGCCATGAAGGCCAATCCGGCTCTGGGCGTGATTCAAGTGTTTGCAAAGGCAGGCTGCGGCTTTGACATTGTGTCGGGCGGCGAGCTGGAGCGCGTTCTGGTGGCGGGTGCCGTGCCGTCAAAGATCATCTTCTCAGGTGTGGGCAAAACCCGCGCGGAGATGCGCCGTGCGCTGGAGGTGGGCATTGGCTGCTTCAATGTTGAAAGCGAGCAGGAGCTCGAAGTGCTCAATGACCTGGCGCTCACCATCGGCAAACGCGCACCCGTGAGCATCCGCGTCAACCCCAATGTTGACCCCAAAACGCATCCCTATATCTCCACCGGATTGAAGGGAAACAAGTTTGGCATCGCCCACGAGCGCGTGCTGCAAACTTACCAGCGCGCGGCCAGCTTGGCGGGCTTGCAGGTGGTCGGCATTGACTGCCACATTGGCTCGCAGATCACGCTGGAAGGCCCGTATCTGGATGCCGTGGACCGGATGCTGGATTTGGTGGAAACGATTGAAGCGGCGGGCATCCCCATCCACCACATCGATTTTGGCGGTGGCCTGGGCATCAACTACGATGGCACCGAGCCTCCGAAAGCCGATGACCTGTGGACCAAACTGTTGGCCAAGCTCGATGCGCGCGGATTTGGCAGCCGCGCCCTGATGATCGAACCGGGACGCTCTCTGGTGGGCAACGCGGGCGCCTGCGTGACCGAGGCGCTCTACCTCAAACCCGGCGAGCAGAAAAACTTTCTCATCATCGACGCGGCCATGAACGACCTGCCCCGCCCCGCCATGTACCAGGCGTTTCATGACATCGTGCCGCTCAAACCCCGTGCTGAACCTCCCATCATTTGGGAGGTGGTCGGCCCGGTGTGCGAAAGCGGCGACTGGATTGGGCATGACCGCGCCTTGGCGGTGCAAAGCGGCGACCTGCTGGCGGTGATGTCAGCCGGGGCGTATTGCATGGCGATGGCCAGCAACTACAACTCACGCGGTCGCGCCGCGGAAGTGCTGGTGGATGACCACAGCGCTCACTTGATCCGCCAACGGGAAACAATTGCCGACCAGATGCGGCACGAAAATTTACTATGAATAAAGTAGCGTTTTGCGCATATTACTCGGGAGCTACAACTCTATTTTGTTCATAAACCGGTGCTTTTTGAGGCAATTTGGGCTGTCAATATACCTAATTTAGGTATATTGACAGCCCAAAACTGAATATTTTAAATAGAATAAGCCTCTATCTCCCGTATCAATTGCATGTTAAGCTATCTATTTTGATTTAAGCTGACGCAGCACCCGCCACCCCAGCAGCACGCCCAGAATGACGGCGTAAACCGCCACTTCGGCGAAATCGTTTTTGCCCGAGCGCATCCAGAAAAAATGCAGCAAGCCCAGACCCGCGATGAAATAGACGAGCTTGTGCAGCATCTGCCAGCGCTTGGCACCCAGGGTTTTGATGGCGCGGTTGAATGAGGTGGCGGCCAGCGCAGTCAGCAGTACAAAGGCTGAGAACCCGACCAGGATAAAGGGGCGTTTGATGATGTCTTTGACGATATCTGTCACCCCAAATTCCATGTCGAACCAGCTGTAGCTCAACAGGTGTATCACGACATAAAAATACACGAACAAGCCCAGCATGCGCCGAAAGCGAGCCAGCGCGGGCAAGTTGGCGAGGGTGCGCAGCGGTGTGACGGCCAGTACGATGCACAGGAAGCGCAGCGTCCAGTCGCCGGTGGCGCGCACCAACGCCTCAGCGGGGTTGGCCCCAAGTTGATCAGTGATCGCCGCAAAAAGCAGCCACACAAAAGGCAGCAGGCACAGCGCAAAAACGACGGGTTTGGCAACGCTGTGCAGCAGCGCTTTGGACAATGGCACTTTCGCGGACGGTGTCGCCACCCGTGACGGCGCAACTTTTAACACAGATTCCTGCATCACCCGCCGCCTCAAAACAGCTTCTTCAGATCCATGCCCGCGTAGAGCTGCGCGACCTGCGCCTCGTAGCCATTGAACATCAAGGTTTTGCGTTTTTTGGCGAACAGGCCACCCTCTTCGCCAATGCGCCGCTCGGTCGCCTGGCTCCAGCGCGGGTGATCGACGTTGGGGTTGACGTTGGAATAAAAACCATATTCGCTGGCAGCCGCCTTGTTCCAGGCGGTTTTGGGTTCTTTGTCGGTGAAGCGGATTTTGACAATGCTCTTACCGCTTTTGAAGCCGTACTTCCACGGCACCACCAGGCGCACCGGCGCGCCGCATTGATTGGGCAGCACTTCGCCATACATGCCGAACGAAAGCAGCGTCAACGGGTTCATCGCCTCGTCCATCCGCAAGCCTTCGACATACGGCCAGTCCAGCACGCGCGAACTTACGCCGGGCATGGTTTTAGGGTCGACCAGCGTGATGAACTCGACATACTTGGCGGCGCTGGTTGGCTCCACCGCCTTGATCAATTCCGCCAGCGAATAGCCCACCCACGGAATCACCATTGACCAGCCTTCCACGCAGCGCAGGCGGTAGATGCGCTCTTCCTGCGCGCTTAGTTTCAGCAGATCTTCCAATGCGTACCTGGCGGGTTTTTTGACAAGCCCTTCCACTTCGACCGTCCATGGTTTGGTCTTGAGCGTGCCGGCGTTGCGTGCCGGGTCTGACTTGTCGGTGCCAAACTCGTAGAAGTTGTTGTAGGTGCTGGCATCTTTGTAATCGGTCAATTTCTCCAGCGTCATGGCACCTGCCACGCTGGATTTGACGGATGCCAAAGCCGCCAGCTTGCCCGGTGCAACCACCGCTGTCTGCGCCAACGCCTCACGCGATGCCCAGCTCGCCATGGCGGCACCCGCTACGCCACCGGCCATTAGCTTCATCAAGTCGCGCCTGCCGTGGTACACCGCCGTCGGCGTGATGTCGCTTGCTGTGGGGTGGATAAATCCG
>JANOTE010000486.1:0-8507 GCA_031416195.1 Rhodoferax sp. | reverse complement strand
GTGAAGGACACCGGGGCACTCGATGTTGCCCGCGCCGCCGCTGCGCTGGAAGCCAAACGGGCCATGGCCGCCGCGCGCTCTTTGCCGGCGAACGCCCATTCGGCCTGCCTGATCGGATTGGCGGCGCAGCTGCTAGAGCGTGATCACTGACGGGCAAAACCCCGTTGTCCGCAACTTTACCGGGGCTATGTTGGGTCAAATTTACACTCTCGGCACAACTTGGCGCGCCCGTGTAGGCAATCGCCACCTGACGTAGTACATTTTCAGACCATGGCTGCTGTCGACACTGCCCTTCGGGAACCTCCCACTCTTGCCCTTCCGGGTTTGGGCCGCGCGCTGATTTCTGCGGGTAAATTGGGCCAAAAATCGGCGGAAGACATATTCCGCAAGGCATCGAGCAACCGCACCAGCTTTATTGCCGAGTTAACGGGCTCGGGCTATGTGTCCGCTTCCGACCTGGCGCACACCCTGTCGTCTGCCTACGCTGCGCCGCTGGTGGACTTGGATGCCATTGACGTGCATCGCCTGCCTAAAGGCTTGCTCGACCCCAAAATTTGCAGCGCTTACCGTGTGATTGTGCTGAGTCGGCGCAACAACCGCTTGATTGTTGCCACGGCAGATCCATCTGACCAGGAGGCGGCTGAAAAAATCAAGTTTTCCACGCAGATGGGCGTGGACTGGGTCATCGCGGAATACGACAAGCTGCTCAAAGTCGTCGAAATTCACACCGCAACCGCTGCTGAAACGATCGAAGACATCATCGGCGGCGAGTTTGAATTTGTAGACGGCGAAAACCTGAGCGACAGCGAGCAGTCATCAGTCGCCGAGGTGGAAGACGCACCGGTTGTCAAATTTCTGCACAAAATGCTGATTGATGCCTTCAACATGCGCGCTTCAGACCTGCATTTCGAGCCCTACGAGAACACCTACCGGGTGCGCTTTCGCATTGACGGCGAGCTGCGTGAGATTGCCGCGCCGCCGGTGGCGATCAAGGACAAACTGGCCTCGCGCATCAAGGTGATCTCGCGCATGGACATCTCCGAAAAACGCGTTCCGCAAGACGGCAAAATGAAGCTCAAGATCGGGCCCAACCGGGTCATCGATTTTCGCGTCAGCACCCTGCCTACGCTGTTTGGCGAGAAGATCGTGATTCGTATTCTCGACCCGGGTGCCGCTAAGCTGGGCATTGATGCGCTGGGCTACGAGGCCGATGAAAAGGCCCGAATGCTGGCGGCGATCAGTCGGCCCTACGGCATGATTTTGGTGACCGGGCCAACCGGCTCGGGCAAGACAGTGTCGCTGTACACCTGCTTGAACTTGCTTAACAAGCCGGGCGTCAACATCGCTACCGCAGAAGACCCGTCAGAGATCAACATGCCGGGCGTCAACCAGGTCAATGTCAACGAAAAAGCCGGCCTGACCTTTGCCACTGCCTTGCGCTCGTTCCTGCGGCAAGACCCGGACATCATCATGGTGGGCGAGATTCGCGACGTGGAGACAGCCGATATCGCCATGAAGGCCGCACAAACCGGCCATTTGGTGCTATCAACCGTACACACCAATGATGCCCCCACCACGCTGACGCGCCTGCGCAACATGGGCATTGCGCCGTTCAACATTGCGTCCAGCGTAATTTTGATTTCGGCCCAACGCCTGGCCCGCAGACTGTGTACGGGCTGCAAGGTGCCGGTTGAAATCCCCAAAAAAGCCTATCTGGACGCGGGCTTCGAGCCCAGTGAGCTGGAGGGCTCGTGGGTAAGCTTTCGTCCGGTCGGTTGTGCCAGTTGCAACCTGGGGTACAAAGGCCGGTTGGGCATTTACCAGGTGATGCCGATCACTGATGCGATTCAGCGAATCATCCTGCGCGATGGCACGGCGCTTGACATTGGCGATCAGGCGCGGCTTGAAGGCGTGCGCACGCTGCGCCAGTCGGGCCTGCGCAAGGTCAGACAGGGGCTGACATCGTTGGAAGAGGTATTGGCAGTCACCAATGAATAGTTGACAACAAATAGTCAGCAACGAATAAGCATTCAATAGAATCGAGCCTTCTGGGAGACCCTATGGCAACCGCTGCGAAAACTGCACCCGCAAAAAAAACCGTCAAGGAGAATGTCTTCGAATGGGAAGGCAAAGACCGCAGCGGCAAGCAAGTACGTGGTGAATCCCGCGCGGCGGGCGAGAACCAGGTGCAATCGATGTTGCGCCGCCAGGGCATCACGCCGACCAAAATTAAAAAAAGGCGAATGAGCGCGGGCTCTTCGATCAAGCCCAAAGACATGGCGATCTTCACGCGCCAATTGGCCACCATGATGAAGGCTGGTGTGCCACTTTTGCAGGCCTTTGACATCGTGGGCCGGGGCAACCCCAACCCGCGCGTCACCAAGCTGCTGAACGATATCCGCACCGACGTTGAGACTGGCACCTCGCTCAGTGTGGCATTCCGCAAGTTCCCGCTGTACTTTGACAATCTTTATTGCAACCTGGTGGAGGCGGGTGAGTCGGCCGGTATCCTGGATCAACTGCTGGATCGCCTGGCCGTGTACATGGAGAAGACTGAGGCGATCAAGTCCAAAATCAAATCGGCTCTGATGTACCCCATCACCGTGCTGGTAGTGGCCTTTGTGGTGGTGGCGGTGATCATGATTTTTGTGATCCCCGCCTTTAAGGAAGTGTTCAGCAACTTCGGAGGTGAGCTGCCCATGCCCACGTTGATCGTGATTGCCATGAGCGAGTTTTTCGTCAGTTACTGGTACCTGATTTTTGGCGGTCTGTTTGGTGGCTTTTACTTCTTCATGCAGGCTTGGCAGCGCAATGAAAAAATGCAGATGGTCATGGATCGCATCATGCTCAAGCTGCCGATCTTCGGTACGCTGGTTGAAAAATCCTGTATCGCGCGCTGGACTCGCACGCTGTCCACCATGTTTGCGGCTGGTGTGCCGCTGGTGGAGGCACTGGATTCGGTGGGGGGCGCTGCGGGCAATTCGGTCTTCACCGCCGCCACTGTCAAAATTCAGCACGAGGTGTCAACCGGCACGGCACTCACCACCGCGATGACCAACGTGAATTTGTTCCCATCCATGGTGTTGCAGATGTGCTCGATTGGCGAAGAATCCGGCTCCATCGACCACATGCTGGGCAAGGCTGCCGATTTTTACGAGGCTGAAGTTGACGACATGGTGGCCGGCATCTCCAGCTTGATGGAGCCCATCATCATCGTGATTTTGGGCATTGTCATCGGCGGCATTGTGGTGGCCATGTACCTGCCAATCTTCAAGCTGGGCCAGGTTGTTTGATGCTGGGGGCGCAGTGGCTGGACGCAGGCCTGCTGGGCTTGCTGGGCCTCTTGGTAGGCAGTTTTTTGAACGTGGTGATCTACCGCCTGCCCAAGATGATGGAGAACCAGTGGGCGGCTGAGTATGCGCAGATGACGGCGGTGAATGCTGCCGAATCGCCCACTGCTGCGGCCAAGCTGGAGCTTGGCCCTGTGGTTGCAATGACCCCCGCTTTCAACCTGATGGTGCCGCGCTCGCGCTGCCAGCAGTGCGGTCATCAGATTCGCTGGTTTGAAAACATCCCGGTCGCAAGCTATCTCTTTTTGCGCGGCAAATGCGCCCAATGCGGCACCCCAATCAACCCGCGCTACCCGGCGGTTGAGCTTGTCACGGGCACTTTGTTTGCCTGGTGTGCGTGGCAATGGGGTCTGTCTGCCACGGCGCTGGCCTGGTGCGCCTTCTCAGCGGCGATTGTGGCGCTGGCGATGATTGACTGGGACACCACGTTTTTACCGGATGACATCACCCTGCCGCTGTTGTGGGGCGGTTTGATTGCGGCTGCCCTCAAACTCACTGCCGTGCCGCTGACAACCGCCCTGTGGGGTGCTGTGGCGGGCTATCTGTCGCTGTGGTGCGTTTACTGGGCCTTCAAGCTGGTCACCGGCAAGGAAGGCATGGGCTATGGCGACTTCAAGCTGTTTGCCGCGCTGGGGGCCTGGTTTGGCTGGCCCGCGCTGATCCCGATGATTTTGATGGCCTCGGTGATTGGAGCCATCGTCGGCATCGCGATGAAGTTCAGCTCGGGCCTGCGCGAGGGCGGCTACATTCCGTTTGGGCCGTTTTTGGCGGGTGCCGGGTTGACCTCAATGTTATTCGGGCCACAGACCATTTTGAGCTTCATCGGGCTCTGATCGCGATGACGAACGCGACGGCTGCGCTTCGTCTTGGCCTGACCGGCGGTATCGGCAGCGGCAAAAGCACGGTGGCCCACTTTTTCACCCAACTCGGCGCGGCGGTGATCGATGCCGATGCGATCTCACGCGCTGTCACAGCCCCGCACGGCGGTGCCATTGCACAGCTTGCTGCTGAATTCGGCGCAGACTTCATCGATGCGCAGGGTGCTTTAGACCGCGACAAAATGCGCGACCTGGTCTACGCCGAAGTCAGCGCGCGCAAGCGGCTGGAAGCGATCGTGCATCCGCTGGTGGGCCAGGAGATTGCCCGGCAGTCGGATGCAGCCATGCGCTGCGGCAGCCGCTGCCTGGTGTTTGACATTCCCCTGCTGGTGGAGTCCAGCCACTGGCGGCAACGCGTGCATCGGGTGCTGGTGATCGATTGTCCGCAAGAGCGGCAGCTTGAACGTGTGATGGCCCGAAGCAGGCTGGCAGGTAGCCCGATGAGCCCCGAGACGGTACACAGCATCATCCGCACACAGGCGACGCGCGCGCAGCGCCTGCGGGCCAGCGATGCGGTGATTTGCAATGACACCCTCAATTTGACTCAATTGGAAGCCGAAGTTACCCAGCTATGGCGATTCTTCGGACTATCATCTAAGTAGCACGATTCTTGACCCATGATCCTCTACGAATACCCCTTCAACGAACGCATCCGCACCTACCTGCGGCTGGAGCATCTGTGCAGCCGACTGGGCGAGCTGGTGTCACGCGAGTCGGCGCTGGATCACCACTTTGCACTGTCCACGATTTTTGAAATCATGGACGTGGGTGCGCGGGCCGACCTGAAGTCTGATGTACTCAAGGACCTTGAGCGGCAAAAACAGACTCTGAACGCCTACCGTGGCAACCCCGCCATTGCCCAGCAGGTGCTGGACGATGTGGTGTTTGATCTGGATCACAAGTTTGCAGCACTTAACGCCCAGCTCGGTAAGGCCGGGCACAGCCTGACTGAGAACGACTGGCTGATGAGCATCCGAAGCCGCGTCGGCATTCCCGGCGGCACCTGTGAATTTGACCTACCCGCCTATTACGCCTGGCAGCATGCGCCGGTACACCAGCGCCGTGGCGACCTGCTGCGCTGGGTCTCCACGCTTGGGCCGTTGGGCGACTCGGTGGGCATGCTGCTCAAACTGCTGCGCGAATCGGGGGCAGCGCAAAAGGTGATCGCATTGGGCGGCCAGTTTCAGCAGAACCTGCCGCAGGGCCGTACCTTCCAGCTGCTGCGCCTGGCCATTGATCCCGCCCTGGGCGTGGTGCCGGAAATCAGCGGTAACCGCCTGATGGTCTCCATCCGCCTGATGCGCCAGGGGCTGGACGACCATCTGCACGCCGTCACTCAGGATTGTGCTTTCGATCTCACGCTGTGCTCCTGAGATGGAACCGGTCAAGCCAAAAACAGTCGTCTGCCCGACCTGCGGCGGTGACAGCGTTTACAGCACCGCCAACGCATTTCGACCGTTTTGCAGTGCGCGCTGCAAGGGCATTGACCTGGGTGCCTGGGCCAGCGAGAGCTTCAAGCTGGCTGCGCAACCGCCGCTGGATGATCCGCAAACCAGTGGCGGGAGCAAGGATAATTTACTGCAATAGTGGTGAAAACCTCCAAAAAATTAACTCCCAAGTTAATTTTAATCCTGAAAACCGCATTTTGAGTAAATTTACTGGCTTAATAAGCTTTTAGCCCACGTATAACATGCACAATAAGCTATTTATAGCATAGCAAATTGATGTGTTTACTGCTGAAGTCACCGCGCTAGTGAGTCGCAGCCGCAAAGCCTTGTTCTTCTGCGAACCACTTCAACACCGGGATCGTGCCCGCAAGCACTGGTGCCACGATCACCGGCAAGCGCTGCCAGGCAAACCGTTGGCCTTCCTTCATCTGCAGCTCGCCCGTCCATGCAAAGACCTTGCAGAAGTTCAATCGAACCAGAGCGTGGGGATAATCGATAACTTCAGTTTTCCACAGCTCGCTTGCTGCAATATCAATACCAAGCTCTTCATGCAGTTCGCGGGCTAACGCCTTGTGTACGGTTTCACCCGGTTCGAGCTTGCCGCCGGGAAACTCCCAGTAACCCTCGTAGACTTTGCCGTGTGGCCGGGAGGTCAGCAAAAAATTGCCATTGGGTTTAATCAAGATGCCCACTGCGACTTCGGTGACTTTGCGGTCGGCACCGCCCGTGCGCGCAAGCGCACCATCCACCACCATCCGCTGCTTCATTTTTTTTACCTACTGCGCTCAAGCAGGCGCGAAGTGCCGCCCGGCGTAGTCGCGCGCGAACTGCCAGGCCACGCGTCCACTGCGCGAGGCGCGCTCCAGCGCCCACACCAGTGCCTCGGGCCGCGCGGCGGCGATGGCTTTGGGTTGCACCCCGAACGATGACAGCCATTGCGCGACGATCACCAAATACTCATCCTGCGTGAACGGATAGAAGCTGACCCACAGACCAAAGCGCTCCGAGAGTGAGATTTTTTCTTCAATCACCTCACCCGGATGCACCTCACCGTCCTCGGTGTGGGTGTAGCTCAGGTTCTCTTTCATGTACTCGGGCAGCAGGTGGCGGCGGTTGCTGGTGGCGTAAATCAGCACGTTGGAAGACGTGGCAGCGACCGAGCCATCCAAGATGGATTTGAGCGCCTTGTAGCCCGGTTCGCCTTCTTCAAAGCTCAAGTCATCGCAGAACACGATGAATTTCTCGCTCCGCGCGGACACCACGTCCACGATGTCGGGCAAATCCACCAAGTCGGCTTTGTCCACTTCAATCAGGCGCAGGCCACGCGGCGCGTATTCGTTCAGGCAGGCTTTGATCAGCGACGACTTGCCGGTGCCGCGCGCGCCGGTCAGCAGCACATTGTTGGCGGGTTTGCCATCAACAAACTGCAGGGTGTTACGCTGGATTTTGTCTTTTTGCGGCGAGATTTCCTTCAAATCTTCCAGCCGCATTGCGCCGATGTGCCGCACCGGCTCCAGCGTGCCGTGGCCGGTGCTGCGTTTGCGATAGCGATAGGCGTTGGAGGCTGACCAATCTGGTGCCGTAAGCGGCTGCGGCAGGATGGATTCAATGCGGCTGATGAGCTGCTCAGCGCGCTGCAGCAAGTGTTCGAAATTGACGTTCATGAGCGGTAATCCGCGTTGATGGTGACGTAGTCATGGCTGAGATCGCAAGTCCAAACGGTATCGGTTGCTTCGCCGCGCCCCAGGCCTACCCGCACGGTGATCTCGCTTTGCTTCATGACACGCTGGCCGTCTTCCTCGCGGTACAGCGGATTGCGACCGCCCTTGATGGCGACGTGAACATCGTCCAAAAATAGATCGATGCCGCTTTGATCCAAATCGTCAATGCCTGCGTAACCGACTGCCGCCAAAATGCGGCCCAGGTTCGGATCGCTGGCGAAGAAAGCGGTTTTAACCAGCGGGGAATGGGCAATCGCGTAGGCGACTTTGCGACACTCTTGCTGCGTTTTGCCACCCTCCACCTGCACGGTGATGAATTTGGTGGCACCTTCGCCGTCACGAACAATCGCCTGCGCCAATTTTTTGGCAACGCCCATCATCGCCGCCCGCAAAACATGGCCCTCTGAGCTGTCCAGTGATTCAATGGGCGTATGCATCGCCTTATTACTGGCGATGACGACAAACGAGTCGTTGGTGGACGTGTCGCCATCCACGGTCAGGCGGTTGAACGAGCCTTCCGCCAACTCGTGCGCCAGTTGGTGCATGACGGTCTGGCTGACGCGTGCATCGGTCGCCATGAAGCCCAGCATCGTCGCCATGTTGGGCCGGATCATGCCCGCGCCTTTGCTGATGCCGCTGATGCTTACCACGGTGCCACCAATCATCACCTGCGCGCCAAAGGCTTTGGGCACGGTGTCGGTCGTCATGATGCCGTGGGCGGCTTTTAACCAATTGTCGTTTTTGGCATCGGCAATCGCTGCGGGCAGCGCGGCCTCGATGCGGTCGTTGGGCAGCGACTCCATGATGACGCCGGTGGAAAACGGAAGAATCGCAGCACTCGATACGCCCAGCAGCTTGCCCAGCGTCACACAAGTGCTGCGTGCACGCGCCAGGCCATCTTGCCCCGTGCCCGCGTTGGCATTGCCAGTGTTGATCAACATCGCGCGGATGCTGGCCTTTGAAGCAAGATGCTCGCGGCAAAGCTGCACCGGTGCTGCACAAAAACGGTTCTGGGTGAAAACACCGCTGACCGATGCGCCTTCATCCATCAGCACCACTGTGAGGTCTTTTCGGTTGGCTTTGCGCACGCCCGCCTCGGTCACGCCAATG
>JANOTE010000485.1:0-1504 GCA_031416195.1 Rhodoferax sp. | reverse complement strand
AACGAACGCGCTCGACCGATGGCGCATCCACCGTGGCCAGGTTGTCCGCCATGACGCGTGATCCAAAGGAAAACTTGAGGTTCTTGACGGCAATCAGATCTTTGATTGAGATTGGCAGGCCATGCAAACGGCCGACAGGCTGACCAGCCATCACGGCGTGCTCGGCCTTCTGCGCTGCTTCCAGCGCCTGTTCCGGCGCGTAGGCGGCAAAACAGTTAAGTCCAGGGTTGAGCAGTTCGACCCGAGCCAGCGTAGCCTGCATCAGTTCGACCGGGGAAACCTGGCGGGAGGCGACGGCACGCGACAATTTCAGGGCACTTTTGAATGCGAAGTCACTATTCATGAATCCATTTTGTACCATCAAAGCGCCAAAGGAATGTGTAGCGGCTACAGCGCCAACAGCAGCAAAAGCGGCAGGTAATGCCACCATGGCGTTGGGGGTTCTGGGATCACGAACTTTTGCGCGACACCAAAGGGGCCTTCGAATCCGTCGGCATCGATGGACTTGAGGCGCAGGTAATGCGTGCCCGGCGCTGGCTTGGAGAATTTGGCGGTGGGCTCAGGCGTGACCGTGTCCACCGCGGTGGTTGCAAACTGCGGGTCGGCTGAAACCTGGTAACGGAACGTCTGGCCAGGTTCGCGGGCTTTCCATCTGAACGCCATTTCGTGCTCGCCGATGGCGGGCGGGTCTGCCGCGCCGGGGCTCTCGGGGATTTTGCGCTGCACAAAGCCAAACACGTCGCCAAAGGGGCCGTGGTCGTCGCCCTTGGCAATGCTGGCGACGCGCCAGAAGTAGTTGCCGGGCTCAAGCGCAAACTTGTGTTCCCCGCCAGTGATGTCTTTTCGGTCCAGCAGCAGCGACTTGAATTCCTTGTCGCTGGCCACCTGTAGATTGTATTTTTCAGGAGCCACCGATTCGCTCCACTTGAACGTGACGCTGTCGCCATACACCTTGGCACCTTCTGCGGGCTGGCTGACAAAGGGCGCGGCTGGGCGGGCTTTCAACACAAATTTGCGTGTGGTGACCGCGCCCTCAAGGCCATCCGCGTCAATCGAGCGCACCTGAAGCATGTACGCACCGTCCGGCAAATCGGGCCAACGTGCAACGGGTTGTGTGAATACCGCCTCCAGTAACTGCCGATCCAGCGCCTCCTGTGGGAACACCTTGGCGCGATAGGATTTGGCACCCGCCTCGGGCTCCCACGGCAAGCTCAGCGGAATTTGATCCACCTTGTCAGGCAGACCCTTTAACAGCGGCGCACCTGGCAGCTTCACGGGCGGTTTGGGTTCCGTGTTGATCAGCGCCAAGGTTCCAAAGCCACCACCAATGGGCACTTGGCTTGCCTTGCCACCAGCGATGACACGGCCTTCCAGCACTTCGCTGAAGGCAAACTGGGTCGTGGGATCAAAGCGCGCGCGAAAGTCGGTGCCACGCACCCCGAGGTTGAATACCGGCGTGGTGATCACATATCTAGATGAGGGGCTGGTCATCGGCTTCACCTGG